>JAUIGT010000157.1 GCA_030432615.1 Verrucomicrobiia bacterium | reverse complement strand
GGGTCGTATTCGTAGAGTCTGGCGAAACCATCCCTGCCGAAACCGACGAGCCGGGTGCCGGTGGAATCGAAGGAGAGTCCACCGAGGCGGGTGGGCAACTCGATTTCGCCGAGGGTCTTTCCGTTGTTGGCGTCGATGAGGTAGAGAGGATCCTTGGTTTCCGCCGAGTCTCCACAGACGAGGAGTCGCCGGCGATCCGGGCTGAGGACGACGGAAAACGCCGGGTCACCGAAACGATTTTCCCACAACATCTTCTTCTGGTTGATGTCCCACATCCGCACGCCCTGGCGGAACCCGCTGATGAGTCGGCGTCGATCGGGATGAAAGGCGAGCTGGGTGACGATGCCCTCGGGCCAAGGCTGGTTCCGACCGCGAAACGCCGCCGCTTCCTTCGGAGCGAGTCGGGCCGTTTCCTGGAGAGACCGGTAGTCGTGGAGGAGGACCTCGCCGAATTCGTTGGCGGTGGCCACGATCTTGGAATCCGGGCTCACCGCGAGGCTCACAGCCGCCTGTTCGGGTTCGAGTTGGAGTGAAGGTTTTCCAAAAGACTCCAGGGGCTCATAGGACTGCGGATTCCAGATTCGGACGAAATCGCGAGCCCGGGAATAGAGTCGGGAGCGGTTGGGAGCGAGGACCAGGGCTCGCTGGAAGCCGGAACCTTCCTCCACGTCCGTGTGGCCGAGCCGCGTGGCCACCAGTTGCCAGCGCTGACTCCGCAGGTAGCGGAGGATGTTTTCCGCCCGGGCCTTCGCTTCCTCGCTCTTGTCGGATTCCAGCAGCGCCTCGAGCGCGTCGTGTGCCTCCGGCATTTTCCGCAACCGGCTGTCGGCCTCGTCTCGCAGCCGGACTCGGTCGGCGCCCAACTGCTCGATCCACCGGGAGATGTCATCGCGTTCCTGGGCGGAAACGGGTGCCACCCAGGCGAACGATGCCGCCACCAGGATGGCTGCCGAAGTGGCGACGGTTCGCGAGATATCACTCTCAGCGGCGGACTCGCGTTCCACGCGGGATCGATCGCCCTGGCGGCGCAACGCCCATTCGAGAGAAAGGCAGACCGCCAGCAGGATCCAGGGCCCCCATTCCGTCCAGGTCGGCTCGCTCCACAACCGCGTCGATTCCTGTCGCCGTTTCCTTTCCTGTTCCCGGCTGGCTTCGACCGCCTCCTTCGCGGTCGCGATGGGGAACCCGCCGGAGGCTTCGGCGAGATCGGAGAGAAAGATCGGGTCGGGTGAGGCATGGCGGAACTCGGGATTGCCCCGGTGGACGCCGACGGGAATTCCCTGCGAGAGCGTCTTCCCTTCGACCCGGGTATCGAAGAGTACCGTCACCTCGTCGCGTTCACCGAGATCGCCGGGGATCGCGATCCGTCCCGTGAACTCGCGCCGGTCGCGATCGTAGAGAAGGCGTACTCGCCGGGAGCCGGGGAGATCGAGGCGGGCTCCGACGTCGAGGGCGAGGAGATCGTCGGTTTCCACGACTTCGAGAACCTCGGCGGCCAGGGAGAGTTCCCCGCCCGGATCGGCCTGGGCGTCGTGGACCCGGGCCAGGAACTTGTCGCGTTGCCAGCGCACGCTGTTCTCCCCGAGCCAGCGCACCATGTTGACCCAGTATTGGGCGTACCAGGGGGAGGGATGTGACGGTTCCGGGCCGTAGTCGGCGTTGGCAACCGCTTCGTTGAAACGGAACCCCCGCCCGTGACCGAGGCCGATGTGCCGGACTTCGGCGCTGAGCACGGGGCTGTCCACCGGTCCCCAATCGAGGTAGAAGGTGCCGCCGCCGCCGTTGGGGTCCGGCATGAAGGCGACCGATCGTCCCCGACCGTAGCGCTGGGCCACGATGACGGGTTCATCGCCTCCTTTCACTCGGGCGAGGACGAGGGCTCCGGGCTTGGGGCGCTTCACCAGGTTCATGCCGGTGAACTGCGGGTGAGCCTCGAGGATCTTCGCGTTCTCCTTCGGGTCGGGCGAAACCGCCCACAGGGGATGGTCGCGAACCGATTCCGGGATCTCGATGTCGAACCAGCCCCGGTAGTGGCCGTGACCCCAGGCGACCATGTCGACGGGAACGATCTTTTCCCACGGTGTCTTGTCATACTGACCCGAGTCGAAAGTGGTGTTGCCGCCGCCCATGAGAAAGCCGCCCCCGCGTTTTTCGACCAGATCGACGACCCATTGCATCTGCTCGGGGCTGAAGTTGCCTTCGGGGACATCGCTGATGATGACGACGTCGAAATCGTAGAGTTCCTCCCGGGTTTTCGGGAAATCCTTCGTCCGATCGAGTTTCATCTCGCCGTTGTGGAAGGTGACGCCGGCCAGGTTGGGTTCGTTCAGGTACTGGCTCCAGGGAGTGAGGCTGACGTGTTCGATCTCCCCGGTCGCCTCCCAGGCCCGGGTCATCAGTTCCATGTCGTTCCAGCAATGCCCCAGGGTGCCGACGGTGCGTTTCCAGTGGGTGCCTTCGGCGAACAGCACCCGCAGCTTGCCGGTGGCAATCTCGACCGTGAAGGAGAACCGGTTGTCGTCGAGATCGACCTCCGGTTGGCCACCGACCGAGAGCGAGACCTGGTAGCGCCCGGTGCGGAGGCCGCTCTCGAAGACCATTACCTGCGAGACCGGGCGCGGAGAGGATTCACCGGACTCGCCGCTCGCGGGGAGAAAACACTCGGTGCTGGCGACTGTCTTTCCCTCCTCGTCGGTCAGGGTCAACCGGAGTGGCTCATCGGGGGCGATGCCCACTCCGCCGACATCGATGTGAACCGAGACCGGCGAACGGGGACGCACCATCCGAGGCGCCTGGACCGCGACGAGGCTGGCGTTGCGGGGAGGGCTGTCGATACCGAAGGCGCGGGTGAAGATCGGAACCCGGGCGGCGTTGGCCAGGGCGAGGGCGCGTTCGACCCGGTCGCGATCGTGAACACGGCCGTCGCTGAAGAGAAAAATCTCCGAGGGATAGTCCTCCGAACTCGGGGAAAAGAGACCCTCGAGCGCGGCACCGAGGTTGGTTTTGCGGCCCGAGGCACTCTCCGCGGCGGCGCCCGCGTCAAGGGAATCGGAAAAGGTGACGAGCCGGGGAGACGAGAGGCCAGCCCCGGAAATGCTTCCCGAAATCTCCTCCGCGAAGGCGCGCGCGGCGTTCCAGCGGCTTCCTCCCTCGGCCGCCAGGTTCATGCTCGCCGACGCGTCGAGGAGAATCACGCGGTAGCCGGTTTCGAGGGTGGAACTGACCGGGCGGGAGGGATTGAGCAGGATCCAGACGAGGGCGGCGATGGCTCCGAGACGAAGGAGCAGCGTGATTCCATGCAGCCAGCGGGGGACCATGCGCCGCTTTCCGAACCATTCGCGCCAGACTGCCACCCCGACGGCGAGCCCGGCCAGGAGGCCGATGACGGCGATGGGTAGCGGCGGATCGAAATTCATCGTGTCGGGGTTCCGGAAAAAGGGGGAGTGAGGAGAAACTCGTCGGGTCGAAACCCTTCACTCGACTCGAACGGCGAGGGTCCGGCGGGTGTCTCCGGCCACGACAACCACCTTGTTGATGCCCTTGCGGAAGGCGGCCACCGCTTCCTCCGCACTCGAGATGGCGTTCCCGTTGACGTGGGAAATGACCATGCCCGGAACCAGCGCGGTGCGATCACCGGTTCCTTTCCCGTGATCGACCTTGGCCACTTCGAGCCCCTCCTCGGCGAGACGGAATTTTACACCGGGAAGGGGGGCGAGAGAGAAAAGCTGGTCACGGGTGCTTTCGAGGGCGCGGCTTTCGGCGGCGGTGATCGTGAGCCGCTTTTCCTCTCCCCGCCGGTGGACGCTCAGTTCGATGGAATCTCCCGGGCGCAGGCACGAAAGTTCCACTCGCAGATCGCCCCGGGTTTCGAGGGTGCGCCCGCCTGCTTCGGCGATGACATCGCCCGTCCTCAGGCCCGCGGATTCCGCCGGTCCGCCTGTCATGACGTCGGCCACCCACGCGCCGGCGATTCGCGGGGCTCCGGTCTGCTCGGCGCGTTCCTGATCGACCTCGTCCGTTTCGATCCCGAAAAAGCCGCGTCGCATTTCACCCTCGCGGGCGAGTCCGGTGACGACCCGGGTCATCAGGCGAGTGGGGATGGCAAAGCCGATGCCGATATTGCCGCCATATCTCCCGTAGATGGCGGTGTTGATCCCGATCAGCCGACCGCGCGCATCGACGAGCGCGCCTCCCGAGTTCCCCGGATTGATGGCCGCGTCAGTCTGGATGAAGCTCTCGTATCCCCCGTCTCCGAGCAGTTCGAGACTGGTTCGCTGGGTGGCCGAAACCATGCCCATGGTGGCGGTCATGCCGAGCTGGAACGGGTTGCCGACGGCGAAGACGAGATCGCCGGTCTTCACCGAATCGCTGTCGCCGATGGGCAGGGGCACCAGGTCATCGCTGTCGATCTTCAGCAGCGCCAGGTCGGTGAGGGGATCGGCTCCCACGATTTTCGCGGGAAAGCGACGGCGATCCGACAATTCCACCGACACTGCGTCGGCCAGTTTTCCGGTGGCGAGGTGGACCACGTGGCTGTTGGTGACGATCCAGCCGTCCGCGGAGAGAATGACTCCCGATCCGACACCCATGGTCTCGTTGAACTCGTGGTTTTCCTCTTCTTCCTCCTCGCTTTCGGTTTCGTCGGTCTCCTCACCCCGTGGTCGGAAAAAGCGGGAGATGGGATCGTCCGTGTCATCGAGGGTGACGAGGCGCTGGGGAAATACCGAAACCACCGAGGGAGTGACCGCGGCGAGCAGTTCATGGTAGCCGGCGGGATGAACCGCCGGGGCCGGCGCGGCGGACGGGTTCTCCGACTCGTCGATCGTGAATCGCTCCGCCGCCTCTTCCTCCGTGAGCCGGGGCGCCGCGGGAGCCGGTTCGCTCCGGCTGGAGACCGGGAGTCCGGCCGCCCAGAAAACGAGCCCGGCGAGAGCGGCGGTCGGGGACAAAGGGAATCGGAGAGGGAAGTATCGCATGAGTCGATCAGCGGGGGCGGCCTAGGGTCGGATCCAGGTCTCTTCTCCGAAGTCCTCGGAGAGATCACGGAAGTAGTCTTCGATTTCACGTCGATTCTCCTCGGGAACCGTTCGGCGGCCGCCGGCAACGGCGGTGACCTGCGGGATCTCGGCCACGAGTTCATCGAGTCGTTTTTCGATGGCATCGAGGATCGGGAGAGCGTTGCGATCGAACGGGGTTTCCCGGAGGAAGCCGCCCCAACGACGGATGGTGTCGTCGTCGAGACGGTCGAGTCGCTCCGCGAACGACCGGGTGTCCGGTCCGAGACCTGTCCCGATATCGACATTGCGACGTCCTCCGCCCGGTCCGCCGATCGAGGCCTGGTCGCGGCGATCACTGCCGTTGCCTCCACCGGTTCTCTCGTCCGATTCGCCGGGATCGAGGAGATCGGCAAACGGGTTGCCGCTTCCTCCATCCCGTTTCTCGGGTTCCTGGTTCAGCGCGGCAAACGGATTGTCGGAGGGGCTCGGTGGGCCATTTCCGCCGTCGTTTTCTTCCTCGTCCCGGAACGGATTCCGGGGACTGGCCCCGCCGCCGCCATTCGCTTCTTCCGATGCGAGCTTCTCCTTCAGGCGGGCGAGTTCCGATTGCGCCTCCGCCAGGCGCGCCAGTTGGGTCGCGTCGAGTTCGCGAGCGAGTTCGCGCATCTTTCCCCCGGCGCCCGCGAGCCGATTCGCCATTTCTTTCAACGCCTCCTCTCGTTCATCGCCACCGGCACCTCCGCCGGCCGCTCCGTCGGTCTCCTCCAGTGCCTCGGCCAACGTTCCCAGGGCCAGTTGCTCGCGCAGTTCTTCGAGGGCGCGCGCCCGGGACTCCCCGGGACCGCCGCTTTCGCTCGCTTCTTCCTCCCCGGGAACACGTCCCGCTCCCTCGCGTTCTCCTTCCCGGCTTCCTTCGCCCGTTTCACCGTCGCCGTCCCCCCGGTTCTCGGCGTCGTCGCCTTCCTCGGAATTCCCTTTCCCTTCGCCCGTTTCTTCCTCGGTTTCGAGAATACCGCGGTTGCGTTCTCGTTCCGCGAGAGCCTCGAGGATCTCGTCCGTGAGCCGAGCCCGGCGGGCCGCCTGTGCCAGGAGATCGGCGTTCCCCGATTTCTTCGCTTCGGAGGATTGGGAAGTGGATTCCGTTCCCGCGTTGCCCTCGGAGCTTTCGCCCTCCCCTTCGCCGGCTTCCCCGGTGCCTCCCTCGGCCAGGGCACCCTTTTCCTGTCCCGACTTCGATCCGGACGGGCCGGAAGATTTCTCGCCGCTCGGGGACTCCCGCTCTTCCTTCTTCGATTCCTTGCCTTCACCCTGTTCGCCGGCATCGGCTGGGGATTCCGGAGATTCGCCCCGGCCCTCATCCTCTCCGGCCTGGTGCTGCGCCAGCTCGGGCGGGCTTTCCGGTTTCTCTTCCTCCGAGTTGCCCCCGCTTTCCGCGGACTCGGAATCGGACGACTCTTCCTCCAGTTTTTCCGCCTCCCGTTCCGCCTGGTTCGCCAGTTCCTCGAGGGCGGCGGAGGTCATCTCGATCTCCAGGATGGTGAGAAATTCCGCCAGCTCGAGAAGCCGTTGCTCGGCGAGGGCGAGATCGGGAACGGCACCCTGTCGGTCCCCGGCGAAGAGGTCTTCCCCGGCTTCGGTCATGAAGCGCTCGGCTTCGTCCATGAGGCCGAGAGCGCCCTCGGTCTTCTCCGGGTGGGTAAGCAGATTGGCGTAGAGTTCGCCGGCATCGAAGAGGGCGACGTCGTGTTGCCGGCGGGTCAACTCGGGATCGGTCGCCTCCGCGAGCGCCGGGTTCTCGATCTGGGAACGGACTTCGGCTTCCTCGCCAGCCAGGCGCCGCGCTTCGTCGGCGAGCTTGGTCAGCTCAGGCATCTTTTCCTTCGGCTCCATCGGTTCGCCGTTCTCGCTCTTGCCGCGAAAGATGGTCGTCAGCAGTTTCTTCCGCAGCTGGAGGAGATTCGCGAGCGCGCTGTCCGCGATCACGAAGGCGTCGTCCCGATCCGGCACCCGCAGCTCGGCGGCCGCCTCGGTCATCTGGTCGCCGGCGACCTGGAGAAGCACGATGTCGTCTTGCGCGATGCGGCCCGATTCCTCCCAGTTTTCGGCGAGGGCATCGACATCGAGAGAGAGCGCCTCCTCCCTGGCGGCCTCGCCGGCGCATTTCTCGAAAAGCTCCTGGCTCAGGGAATCGCGACCGCCTCCCTTGAGCACGAAGATCGCGGAAACGATTTCACGCTGGAGATCGACGATCTTCTCCAGCCCTTTCACGTCCTCCATCTTCGGTCCGTTGCCGTCGCTGGGTGGCAGTACGCCGCCGAAGCGCCATCGACGCTTGAATTGACGGATGTCGATGGAGCGGAAATGACTGAGCGCGCGGGGACCACCGCGGGGCTTGCGGTCGAGGGCGTAGGCGTAGAGCCGGACATTGTCGGTGATGTCGAGGGGGACCTCCTCCAACATGGCGGTGACCATTTCATTGGCCAGGCGCAGGTCGGTGACATCGATCACCTTCTCGAGAATCCACCGGGTTTCTCCGGCGGCCTCGAGGACAACCCCGATCTCGTCGAGCCCGTGGTCGTCCTTGGCCCGAATCCGCACCGGAAGCTCGGTGATGCTGGTGGCGTCGACGTCCTTGGCTGGCTCGAGAATCTCGATGGTGGGCAGTTCATCCACGAGCCCGACGGCCTCGAAGCGCCACGAATCGACCGGCCGTCCCCGGCGGTCGGTGACCGTGAGGGTGGGATTGATGGTGCCCGGGCGCAGTTCGTGGGTCGAGGTCACGCAGGTTTCGCTCGACGCGAGAAGCTCGGGATCCCCCGTCCCGCCGGCCGTCCACTCGATCTTGGCGGGCGCGGTGTTAAACACGAAGGTCCAGGTCACCTCGGTACCCTCCACCGCGCGAACGTCGCCTCCGTTTCGGGTTTCTTCCTCCCGACCTAGGTAGTCGGGAAAGGCGAGGGAAACCCGCGCCTCGCGCAGTTCCGGGATGGGTTCGAAGTCGAGCTGCAAGGGGGCGGTCTTTCCATCCCCCGCGGTGGCGTAGGCGATCAGTCCGGCCTGACGACCGGAGAGAACCGCGTCCCAGGTGGAGCTGTTTTCGTGCGAGGTGAATTCAAAGGTCTCCCATTCATCGCTTCCCATCTCCCGGAGGTGCAATGTCGGAGTCGCGGGACGACCGTCCAGCTCGAGGCGAAGAAGGGGAGGGTGGCGTTGATCGAAGTACCTCGGCGGATCGATCCAGGTCAGGCGGGTGTAGGTGGTCGTGGTGCCGGGCAGGAGAACCCGACGGAGTCCGAGACCGAAATCGGACCAGATCGTCGCGGCCAGCATCACGATGAGGGCGAGCGCCCCGGTGGCCGCCATCCATCGGGTTCCGGGTTTTCTCGGCACCAGGGTGCGCCAGTCGCGCCCGTTCAACCAGGCCTCGGTCTCGTGAAGCAGTCGAGCTCGGAATCCATGGGAATCGTTTTCCGTCGATGCCTCGGAGACTTCGAGCGCGGTGCGCAGCTGCTGACCGATGCCCGCCTCGGACTCCAGGCGGTGGGCCGCCTCCCGCGGGGTGTAGGTGCGGCGCGTGCGCCACTTCGCTCTCGCGAGCAGGAACAGCAGCGACGACAGGAGAAAGAACCAGAGGAGCCAGCGGATCGAGTTTGAGAGCGAGAGCCGGGTATCGAGCAACGCCAGGATGGTGACCGTTCCCAGTACCGCCACGAGCACGACCGAGGCGGCAATTCGCCAGAACCAGAGCCGACGTTGGGACGCCAGTCGGGCGAGGGGTGCCAATGGAGTGGAGCCGTCCCGGGACATGATGCTCGGTATGGTAGCGAAGAAACCCGGTCGGTGGAAAGGGGGAAAAGGGACGAATGCCGACCGTCACTCCTCGAGGGGACGGACCTCGAATTTCTCCAGGGTCAGGAAACTCCCGAAGGCCGGACCGACCCCGGGCTTGCCCCGGACCTCATCGTAGGACCCGGAGATCTCTCCCCGGAATTCTCCGTCGACGAGAATCCTGACGGTCTCTCTTCCCACCTGGACCTGGATGCGGTGAAGCTGGTTTACTTCCACGTAGCCCTGGTCGGCAATGGCGACGGGCTGGATGCCTCCGCGGGGATCGTGGATGCGAAGTTCGTGGGGCCGGACTTCCCAGTTGAGAATCGCGACGACCCGGCCGTCGAGGTAATACCGGATGTTCACGGAATCGGTCGCGATCAGGGTGTCGAACTCGAAAGGCGCCCGGACGGCCACGTCCGCGCTCAGGCGGCTGCCCGACTTGCGTTTCGAGGAAAGGAGGTAGCGACCTTCCTCCCGTTTCAACTCGAGATCGTTGATCAATTCCGCGTCCTGGGGAGTGCGGAATTTCCACAGAGCCAGCAGGCTCCCGAGATCGTCCGGATGTTCGAGGGCCTCGGTGATCTCCTCCAGCCGCAGGCGCGCCTGGATCGAGTTCGTGACGTCGCCCGACTCCTCCAGGGATTCCCGCAGCATCCGGAACCGGTCTTCGTAGATCTTCAGGACCGTTCGCCGGGACCGGACGAGTTGCTCGCGCTTTTCGCCGCGAGCGTTTTCGTAGACTTCCCGGAGCTGTCGAAGGGCGGGGAAGTTTTCGAAATCCCGTTCCGCCTCGGCGCGAAAATCCCGCGCCTCGGTCAGGACCTGTTCTTCCTTCTCCGCATTGCCGATCACTTCCGCGCGGTTGAGCAGATCGAGCAGGGCGTCGCGGTATTGGTCGTCGAGTTGGCGGTGATCGGCCGAGAGCCGGGAGAGGGCGGTACGCATTTCCGCATCCAGAGTACTCACCGAATCGCCCTCGGCTCTCGCGAATCCCGGAAGCGAGGAGACTCCGAGCACGATCAGGAAGAGCCACACCACGGCGAGGCGGAACGGTAGCGAAGTCGCGGTAATCACGGCGCCCTATCCAACACCAAATCGCGGCCGGGGGAAGCGAGAAATCCCAGCGCGTCCGACGGTGCCGGCCAATCGCGATTCTGGCCGCATCGGGCCATTGTGCTCGTGGACCGGGCCTGATCTACTCTCGGGAATGGTTTCCCGCAGAATATTTCGCAGGATCGTCCCGGCTCTCCTTCGGCTTTGTGCGGTCGTCTCGGGAGTGGGGCTCGCGTCCCTTTCCTTCGGTGCGCCCGGGCTGCTCGCCGGCGTCGCCAAGGTGGACATCACCCATCCCGATCACGATGCCGGGGACAATCCCCCCTTCGTGAAAGCGCTGGTGCTCACCGACGAGTCGAGCGGGATCAGTGCGGTGCTGGTGGCGGTCGATGCGGTGGCCATTGCCGAGATCGGCTCGATCCGCGATCCCTACCTGGCGAATGTTCGAGAGAAACTGAAGGGCGACCTCGGCATCGATCCGGGATCGGTCATCATCAACGCCAGCCACTGTCACGCCTTGGTCTGCGCCGATGTGGAGGCGAGAACGGTCGCGGCGGTGAAGGCGGCCTGGGAAAACCGGGTCCCGGTGAAAGTCGCGGCGGGCACGGGACGGGAGGACGGCGTTTCCGTGAACCGGCGCCTCGAGTTGAAGGACGGGCGCACCGCCGACGAGCGCCACGCCTACGCCATGCCGCCGGACGAGGAAATCGCGGCGGTGGGGCCGATCGATCCGGAGATCGGGCTGCTGCGTCTCGACCGGGCCGACACCGGTAAACCGCTGGCGCTGGTGTTCCACTTTTCCTGTCATCCCATCCAGGGCGTTCCCGGCGGCGGCAACACGGCGGACCTGAGTGGCTTCGCCGCGAAGACCATCGAGGAACAACTCGGAGACGGGACGGTGGCGCTGTTTCTCCAAGGCTGCGGTGGCGACATCAATCCCGTCCTCTACAAGGCAATCGATCGACCTCGCGACGCGCGTCCGCTGGGCGTGCAACTGGGGCTCAGCGCCCTGCGCGGCGCGCGCGACCTGGAGTCGAAACCCGATGCCGAACTCGCGGTCGCGAATGAGAAGCTGAAGGTTCCGCGGGCGAACCTTTCGAAACGCATCGGGGAAATGGAGCAGGAAATCGACGCCCTGCTCGAGCAGTTGAAAGGCACCAGCCTGAACCTGGAAACCTTCCTTCCGCTGGTGGTGAAATACGGCCTCTCCGGGGACACGCCTTCGGCCGACGCCAAGCGTTACCTCCAGGACGAGGCTCTCGGACGGGAAGACTGGCGGCACCTCGACGCGCAGAACCAGCAGAACATCGACGCCTATCTGCGCAACATCCACGTCATGGAGGAACTCACGCGAAAGCAGGTGAACCTGGCCCTGGTGGAAAAACACGAGGCGCGCCGGATCGCGGCGGGTTCGGATTCGATCGAGGTCGAAGTGGCGGGCCTGCGGGTCGGAGATTTCCGGCTGGTGACCTTTCCCGGTGAGGTGACGGTTCCCATCGGACTAGGCTTGAAGGAACGGTCACCCCACGAATTGAGCTTCATTTCCGGCTACACCAACGGCTATCTCTACTACGCGCCGACGGCGGAGCAGTTGCTCAATCGCGGCGGCGCCCAGGAGGACAGCGATTGCCTGCTGGCGCCGGAGTGGCAGGCGCTTTTCGAGGCCAAGGCGCTGGAGTTCCTGCGAGGATTTTGAGACTCACACGAAGGCGCCAAGGCACCAAGGGTTGCCCAATTATGCGAAGCCGGATCCAAGCATCCCCGTTCTCCGTTCTCTCTTGTCATCCCGAGCGAGGAACGAGCCGAGGGATCTCTCGAAAGCGCGAACGTTTTCCCCATCGCGAAGTGGCGTGGAAAGGCGAGACGAGTTTCGATGCGGCGAAAATTTCTCGGACGCT
>JAUIGT010000156.1 GCA_030432615.1 Verrucomicrobiia bacterium | reverse complement strand
GCGCTGCATCGGCGGCATGAGGGCCTTGGAGATCTCGCCGGCCTTCATCTTTTCCATCAGGCGCATCCCCGTGTTCGGATTGCCCGCGATGAGCGCGAGCGCTTCCCGCCGCGGGGTGGGCGCGAGGTTCTTCCATCGTTCAAAGAAGAAATCGGCCACCTGATTCCGGTCGAAACGCGACAGGGCCTGGCAGGCGGCCGCCTGGACCTCCGGCGATTCCGCGGGATCGATCAGTTTTTCGACCACCGGGAAGGTCGCGTCCATTCCCTGCTGCTGGACCAGGGTCAGGGCGGCGGTGCGCTCCACCACCGGCGCTTCCCGATCGAGCGCGATGGCGGCGGCCCCGTCGAGAACCGCTTTCACTCCGTCGAGCTTGCCGGTCAGTTCTTCGGGGGTTTTTGAAAGCAGGGCGGCCAGGGTCTTGGTCGGGAGCTTGCCGCGCCGCAGGCCATCGGCCAGCCCCTCGACCACGGGAATGTCCTCCAGGTCGCGGCTGTCGGTCGCGATCCGGGAAACGATGCTGCCGATCCCCTCGAGATCCCCCCGCGCGGCAACCTCCGCCACGAAGTCACGGAGGAAATCGGCCATCGCCTCCTGTCCCTGTCCGCCGGGCACGGCTCCGCTCTTCTCCGCCTGATCGAGAACCGCATTCACGACTTTCGCGCTGGGTGGTTCCTCGGCACTGAGCACCGCCTTGCGCATCCAGGGGTCACCCAGCCCGCCCTTGGCCATCGCGGCGATGGCGGTGTCGGCGTGTCCGCTGCCGAGTTTGATCAGGGCGAGGAAAGCGGCCCGGTCGTTGCCCCCGGCGGCGATCTTTTCCAGCTGCTCCGCATTTTTCTCGAAGTCAGCCAATTCGATCGCGTTCTCCACGACATGGGAATCGGCATCGGAGAGCGCCTTGGCGATTTGGGCATCGGTCAGAGCGCCAAGTCCATGGAGGGTCCAGATGGCGTGCACCCGGCCTTGGGGCGACTCGGAATCTGCGAGCAGTTCCGCGACCGCAGGCGCCACTTCCTTGGCCTGGCGCTCGATCAGCAAACGCTGCGCATGAATGCGTTTCCACGCGTCGGGGCTTTCCAACAGGGCGACCAGGTTCGCCGACTCGGTGGGAAGCGGTTCGATTCTCGGAGCGTCTCCCCCCTTGGGAACGAGGCGCCAGATGCGCCCATGGTCGAACCCGGCCCGCATGTAGTTGGTCTGCGAGAACTCCTCGGGAAAGAAGCGGGCGTGATCGATGAAGCGCCGATACATGTCGCAGATGTAGAGGGCGCCGTCGGGACCATTGCGGACGTTGACCGGCCGGCTCCACTCGTCGGCGGAGACGAGGAAGTCGCGCTTGTCCCCCACCCGGACGGCCTCGAAACTCGCACCTTTCGGCTCCAGCCGATTGCGGGTCACCAGCTGCGCGGTCGGGTCGCAGACGAAGACGTCTCCGTTCAGATCCGGCATGAGTCCACCGCGATAGACGCCCAGCCCGCAGGCCGCGGTGTGGGTGCCGGCGTGGGCGGCGGAGGTGGTGTGACTCAGGTTGATCGGCCAGACCTTGGCACCCGGTTCCTGGATGTCTTCGTGCCCCTGCGTGATCCCCGCCGCCGGGTTGCGCTTCACCGCATCGAGCGGCATCACGGCGAACATGACCGGGTTCCGGTTGCTGCAGAAGAAACGCCTTCCCCAGTCATCGAGCGCTCCGCCGAACTGTCCACCACCGGAGAGCGGCTCCATCGTATTCGCGTAGGGATCGTAGCGCAGGTTGAGCCGAGTGAACTCCAGTGTTTCATCGGGATGCTCGGCCGGGTAGATCTGCTTCCCGTCGAGGCCGTTGTTCAGGTAGACGGCGTTGTCGAGTCCCCAGCGCGGGCAGGAAACCTGGAGCTGGTTGTGACGGGGCTCGTTGCTGATGTATAGCGGCTTGACCACGTCCGCCTTGTCGTCGCCATCCGTGTCTTTCAGGAAAAGGATCGCGGTGCGCGTCGTCGCCAGCAGGCCACCGTTCATCGGGAGCAGGCCCTGGACATGATCCAGTTCGTCGGCCCAGGTCACCGCTTCATCCATGCGACCGTCGCCATCATGATCCTTCAAAAGCCGAATCCGCGACAGCAGCGGCCCGGGCTCGGGCGGCAGCGGATAGTCCCGCATCTCGGCGACGAACATCCGTCCCTGCTCGTCCCAGACCACGTCCACCGGGTCGCAGGTCAGCGGCTCGGCGGCGACGAGTTGAAGTTCGTAGTCACCGTCGATCTCCCAGGCGGCCAGGCTTTCCTCCGGGCTCAGCGGAAGGCGGCGCGGCAGGATGCTTTCGCCGGTCGCCGTGTAGCCGGTATCGGTGGAGCGCTTCTCGGCCTCCCACTTTTCATCGAAGGTGTCGAGTGGCCACAGCTCGTAGCGGCGAATCCAGCACTCGGCCGCTTCACTCTGCAGGCAGATGAACCCTTCACTCGGATTGGCCTTGGTGCCCCGGTTCACCGGCGCTCCGTTGAGGAGAATCTCGATGGTGTCACCGCGGCAGATCACCTCCATCCGGTTCCATTCGCCGGGCGGATTCTCGATGTCCTTCGGTCCGCGGAAGCCCTTCACATCGACCCAATCCGGATCGCGTCCGTACCAATTGATCCGGGCATTCATCCTTCCCTCGGGAGGAAAGACCCGCTCCTGGCCTCCGGCGAACCAGGGCGCCGCCCAGAAGGGTTCACCATCCCGATCTTCCAGCACCTTGGCCGTCAGGCTGGTCGGCGCCTTTTCCTCGCCCCGATTCTGGTAGGCGAGGACGAGGATGTCGCCGGAGCCGCCCTCGATGAGCTGGGCTTCGATGGAATTCATCCAGGTGTCGGCATACCCTCCGTCCTTGCCGAAGCCGTGCACCAGCAACCCACAGTCGCGCGCCGCGTCGGCCCGGGTTCCCCAGGTGTGCTCGCCCCACTGGTATTCGAGTACCAGGTGGTAGTCGCGATACTTCTCGTTGGTCCGGAGATAGCCCCAGCCCTTGCCGCTGACGTGGAGCCGTCCATCCTCGGTCAGCGACCAGATCTCCTCCCGCTTGTCGGTCAGGCTGCGCTTCTGGTTCAGGAACATCGTGAAATCCGCGAACTCCGGATCGGCCATCAGGTTGATGGTCTCCTTCGGCGTGACGGCTTTCGCGTCGTCCTGCGCCCGGCAATCATCGGCGATGGCCAGGGTCGCCAGCGCCGAGAAAAGCACCGTGTGGAAAGCCCGTGCGGACTTCCCGGTTCGCGGAAGAAAATTAAGAGAACTCATGTTCCCGCAGGCTATCGGTCGGGCCTGCCGATGGAAAGTACGCGGTTGCGGTCGGATCCCCGCAAACCGGACCGATCGAGGCAATGCACGACCTCACACCACCACCGTCAGCGCCGATGGCAGGGCGCGCACGACCTGCGGCGTCCGCGCGATGACATCGCCATCGACCTGCATGTCCAGCTCGGGCTCGGCGTGGATCGAGACCTCGCTGACATGCCAGTGATTGACCAGTTGGGAGGCGTCGAGGCCCGGCGTGACGTCATCGGGATCCCGCGGATCCAGCCCCATCATCTTTCCGGCCAGTTGAACGATGCCCTCCAGGTTGGCCTTCTTCAGGAAAAACACGTCGAGCTTGCCGTCATCGACATCCACCTGGGGCGACAGCGTCAGGCGCCCGATGCCGACCGTCCCGATATTGGCCACCACGCAGGCGACGCCCTTGGCGCGAAAGGTTTCCCGGTTGTCGAGCCGGATCTCGTAGTCGGCCACCGGACTCTCCTGGAGACGCCGGATGGCGGCGAACACGTAGGCCCACTTGCCGAACTGGTCCTTCAATTCCCGGGTCGCGTCCTGGACCACGCCGGTCTCGATTCCACACCCGACCCGGAGCAAGAAATAGTGCCCGTCCATCTGGCCGACATCGATCTTCCGCGTGCGAATCGACTCCCCGCAGACCAATTGGCAGGCCTTTTCCAGGTGCGGGCTGATCCGCAGTTCGGCCGCCACCAGGTTCCCGGTGCCCCCGGGGAGGATCAACAGCGGCACATCGGTGCCCACCAGGCCACTGGCCACCTCCATGACCGTGCCGTCACCGCCGTAGACGCCGACGACCTCGGCGCCCTCGGCGACCGCTTTCCGCGCCAGGTCGGCCCCGTCGCCGTCCCCGTGGGTGATGGACACCTCCCAGCGAATGCCGGCGGCGCGAAAATGCGTGTTCAGTGTCGCCAGCAACGGCGTCCGCTTGGCGGGCGCCGGATTTACGATCACGTGAAGACGTTTGGGACGTGGCAGTTCCTGTTCGATAAGCTTGAGCGTCGGCGGTTAAGGTAGTAGAAACCGTAAAGATTCCACCATTTCCAATCGCTGTAAATCATTGGGATTCGTGCGCTTTCGCCCTCATCGAGGCTCCCGGGGTGACGATTTCGTCACACCTGTTTACTTTAGCTGTCGTAGCGGCGGCGGAATGTGACCGCGAGTGTTTTCACCATGCCTACCATTCTGGTCGTCGACGACGAAAAAGACATCCGCGATCTCATCGTGCTGAATCTCCAGCGCGAAGGGTTCGCCTCCATTGAAGCGGCTGACGGTCTCGAAGCCTTCAAGCTCGCCAAGAAGCAGCAGCCCGACCTGATCATTCTCGACCTCATGCTTCCGCAGAAGGACGGGGTTTCGGTGTATCGGCAGCTTCGCGATGACTCGCGGACCAGCGCCATCCCGGTCATCATGCTCACGGCCAAGGGCAAGCTGGAGGAGAAGATCTCCGGCCTCGAGATCGGGGCGGACGACTACATCACCAAGCCGTTCAGCCCTCGCGAGCTGATGCTGCGGGTCCGCAACCTGCTCCGGCGCACCCTGGGCTCGGGCCAGTCCGACGTCATCGAGTCGGGCGCCTTCCACCTCGACCGCAAGAATCTCAAGCTTCACCTTCACGAGGAGCCGGTCGATCTCACCACCACCGAGTTCAAGCTGCTTCTCGTCCTCATCGATTCCCCCGGCATGGTAAAGGAGCGCGCCGAGCTGCTCCAGAAAGTCTGGGGCTACAACGATCTCATCCAGACCCGCACGCTCGACACCCATATCAAGCGGTTGCGGGAAAAACTCGGCGCCCACGGTTCCCAGATTGAAACGGTGCGCGGCGTCGGCTATCGATTCCTCGATCAACCACGCGCGGGCGAGTGAGCCAAACGCGGGCGAACCACCTCGCCCTTCCCCGTCGCTCCTGTTTCCCGACGGCTCCCTTTTTCCCACTTCCCTCCTCCCGTGCAGACCACCCTCATCGTCATCCTGGCCGCGCTCGCCGCGTACCTCGGCTGGCGTTACTGGGGTCTGCTGCGCGCGCTCAGGGAGGTGAACGAGCTGTTGCGAAGGGAATCCCTTCCCAAACCCTCCGACCTCAAGTCGGCGACCGACTCGAAGGCGCTCGCCGATCTCTCCCGCTCCGTTTTCGACTCCATCGCCGAAGCCTCGCTGACCCGGGATCTCGAAGCCACCCAGCGGCGATTTCTCGAGGCCCTGCTCAACGAGATCGACGACGCCCTGCTCATCGTCGATCAGCACTCCGAGGTCCGCTTCTCGAACCGGGCCGCCCGGAAGTTGTTTCCCAGCGAGCTTAGCCACCTCGGTCGTCCGCTCATCGAGGTCTGTCTCGATCACCGGATCGTCGATACCGTACGGCTTTCGTGGGAACTCGACGCCAAGACCCAGGACCGTTTCAATCGGCGCGCCCAGGGCGGCGAGGACCGCGGCGAACACATCTACCTCGTCGAGGCGGAGCCGCTGGCCAGCAACGATCTCGGCCAGGGGGCCTGGGTGCTGATCCGGAACATCACCCTGCAACTCGAGACCGAGCGCATCCGGCGCGATTTCGTCGCCAACGCCTCGCACGAACTCCGGACCCCGCTCTCCATCATCAGCGGCTATCTCGAGATGCTCGATGTCGGGGACGACGAGGCCCAGGTCGATCAGGAGACCCTGAAACGCTGCGTTCCCACCATGCGCAAACACGCCGACCGACTCGGGCGTATCGTGGACGACATGCTGACCATCTCGAAACTCGAGGGGCACGAGGAACTCCTCAACCGCGAAACCTTCGACCTCGGGGACTGCATTCGCGAGAGCATCGAGCACCTCACGCCGCTCATCGAGAACAAGCACGCCCGCATTCACCTGGAGTTGCCCTTGGAGGCCACCATGATCGGCGACCGATTCTACTGGGACCAGGTCTTCTTCAACCTGGTGGAAAACGCGCTCAAGCAGAACCTCGAACCGGGTCTCAACGTCACCGTGCGTCTCACGTCCGACCAGGGACGTTACCGGATCGAGATCATCGACGACGGCGTCGGCATTCCCGCGGCCGACCTTCCTCACATCTTCAAGCGGTTCTACCGGGTGCAGAAGGACCACTCGCAGATCATCAAGGGCACCGGCCTCGGACTTTCCATCGTGAAGCGAGCCGTGGAGGCCCATCACGGCAACATCAAGGTCCAGAGCCGACCCGGCAAGGAAACCGCCTTCATCATCGAGGTTCCCCAGCCTCCCGCCCGCAAGCCGACCGCGAGCAACCACGCCGGCAAGGAGTAGGACGCTACCCCGGCATTTGGCGAAGCGGCGATCCGGCGTCATGGTGAATCGGTCCCCATGTTGCCCGCTCACCAGAATCCGTTCGCGATGGAACGCATCGCCCGGAAGCTTCCCTTCGATCCCGCCTGGTGCGGCACGAGTTGGGACGAGATCATCGATCGCCTCGAACACCGGCGATGGCGCGGCCAGATCGTCGGTCCCCACGGTTCGGGAAAAACCACCTTTCTCGACGCGCTCGTTCCGCGGTTGGAAGCGCGGGGCTTCTCCGTCGCCCGCCTCTTTCTCAGTCGCGAAAACCCGCGCCTCCCCCGCGACACCGGGAAAACCCTCGCCGCCCAGGATCCCGCGGCCTTTTGCCTGATCGACGGCGCCGAACAACTCGGCCTTCTCTCCCGGCGACGATTTCTCCGCCGCGCCAACCAGGCCTGCGCCGGCCTCGTCCTCACCACGCATCGCCCGCTCTCCGGCCCTGTGCCGCCGCTCCTGGAATTGCGGACCTCGCCCGAGATGCTGGCCACCTTCATCCGGCGACTCGCCCCGGAATGGAGCGATCGAATCTCGCCTTCGGAGATCGAGGCTCTCCACCACGCCTCCGGCGGCAACGTCCGCGAGGCCCTCTGGCGCTGCTACGATCGACTGAGCGCGGAAAGCTGATCCGGTCGCGCACTGGGCGCGCGGCCATCCCCGCCTCGATGCCAAAGCTTTGCGATGCCATTGCTGCGAAACGCCATTCAACAGGGTCGAATCCGAAGACCTTTCTCTCACGTCGCAACCGACGAGCAACGAAGCAAACGGGGAGAACCGACCCGAATCTCCGAGAAACGCCGAAGGCTGAATCCCCTTTTTTGCCTTCCCTGAATCGTCAGGTGATTTCTTGGATTTGGTATCACAGCTCCGCCGAATCGTCCCGGCCCTTCAGGCGGATCATCTTCTTCTTGATGACCTCCAGTTCCACGGTCAACTGGTGGGCCGCCTTGAGAACGTCGTTCTGGGTCTCGGCGTCGTCGAGGTGACGAACGGCGGGATTCACCTTCATCATCGCCAGCGAGATGGTCCTGCAGGCGTCTTCGATCTGGGCAATGGCGTCGGCGCGTTCCATGATGCCGATACCGGATACGCGAAAAGCGTCCGCTTTCAACTCCCGCCCGGCAATCCGCCGAGATCGCGCTTGCCGCGGTCGAGGTCGTCCCCGATTCGAACCAGCGCTTCCAACAGCGCCTTCCAATCGGATGCCGTGGTGTCCCAGCCGCCGCTGGCGCGGATGACCCGGCCCATTTCCTCATAGTCGAGCCCCATCGCCTCCATCACGTGCGAGGGATTCCCCCGCCCCGCGCTGCAAGCCGATCCGGTGGAGACGGCGAATCCGGCCGCGGACAGGCGCGTGAGCCACTTGAGATTGGGATGACGCGGGACCACGAACATGATGGTGTTCCAAAGTCGCTCGGCCCCGGGCGCGACGATCCTCGTGCCGGGTAGTCGCTCCACCAGCGCCGTCTCGAAAGCGTCCCGTAGCGCCCGGCGTTCCGCCTCCCCCGCCGCGAGAACGTCATCGCTTTTGTCGTCCCACGCCGCCAGCATGCCGAGGATCCCGGGCAGGTCCTCGGTGCCCGCCCGCAGGCGGTTTTCCTGAGGACCGCCGACCAGAAAGCGGAATTCCTCCACCAGGGCATCGGGCACCAGGAGAAAGCCGACGCCTTTCGGTCCTCCGAACTTGTGGGCGCAGCCGGTCACGAAATCGGCGCGCTCGGCCATTCCCGCCGCCGGACGTTTCCCGATCCACTGGGCCGCGTCGCAGTGAAAGGCGATTCCCGCCTCGCGACAGCGCGCCGCCACCTCGGCCCACGGCTGCAGACAGCCGGTCTCGTTGTTGGCCGCCATCACCGAGACCAGCGCGGGCTTCTCCGTTTCCGCGATCTTCCGGTCGAGAAAGGCGAGGTCCACCGCCCCCGTCTCCGGTAGTACCGGCAGCGCGGCCACCGCCTCGGTTCCGAATTCCCGGCGCGCCGGTTCGCGCACGCTGGGATGCTCCATCGCCGAGATCCACGCGCCCGCGCCCGGCATCGACCGCGCCGCGAAGGCCATCACCGCGTTGTTGGCTTCGGTCGCTCCGGAAGTGAAAATCACCCGCTCCGGCTCCGCCCCCAGCCGCTCCGCCACGGCTTCGCGGGCGTCCTCGAGGAGTCGTTTCGCGGCGCCGGCCTCGCGATAGAGGCTGGACGGGTTGTGCCAGTGGCGCTCGGCCGCCTCCAACCAGGCGTCGCGCGCGGCGACCGTGATCGGGGCCGTCGCGTTGTAATCGAAATAGCGGGACAATTCGGCGCTCATGAGGGAACGGATTCAGCGGCGTCTCCACCTTGCCACGGCCTTGCAAAAAGTCACACTCCGGCCGTTGGCGAAAACTTGGAGAGGAACCCGCACGCGGGAGCGTTCGAATCGCATTTCCGGACGCGGAACCCGCGAGTTGGGATATGTTTTTCCCCGGAACGCCCCGTTTTTCCCGGCGCCACGATGAACCAGGAAACTTCCACCATCCAGTTGCCTCCGCCCCGGCGCCAGGAGCGGCCACCCACACAGGGAGGCCGTCTCGGGCTGCTCGTGCTCTGGGTCTTCGCGGCCCTGGTGGGCGGCCTCGCCGCGGGGCTCTTCGCCGGCAAATACCTTTCGGCGAACCGCACCATCGTGGTGAAATCGCCCCCCCAGACCATCGAGGTCGCCGAACCCTCCGCCGCCATCATCGGTCCCCCGGAGATCCGGGAAAAACTGGAGGAGGCCTCCGAGGCGGTCGCGGAGGGGCAATGGCTCACCTCCCAGGCGCTCTACCGGGAAATCCTCGAATCGCAGCCGGGTCATCCCGTGGCCGCCGCCGCCCTGCCCATCGTCGAGCGTCACCTCGCCACCGCCCGCGGCACGGTCCGCATCGAGACCGCGCCTTCCGGGGCGACGGTCAAGCTGGGATCGCTGGGCGAAAAGGAGTCCCCCGCCGTTTTCGAGGACGTTCCCTTCGGGGTCTACCCGGTGGAAATTTCCCGGGACGGCTACGAGCCGCTGGAGCGGAAGGTCACGGTGGACCGGCCGGAAGTCGAGCTGGCTTCCCTCGACCTCGCGCGCAGCACCGGAGCCCTGCGTCTCAGCAGCGTCCCCGAAGGCGTCGAGTTCAAGCTCATCCGCACCGACCAGGTCGAGGAACTGGTCCAGATGGGCAAGACGCCGGCGACCATCGAGCAACTCGACGCCGGGGAATACCAGGTCCACATGGCCCTCAACGGCTGGCCCGAATACCGGGAGAAGGTGAAGGTCGATTCCAACCGGAAAGCCAGCGTGTCCCACATCTTTTCCCGCGGCGGGCTCAAGATCACCAGCGACCCGTCCGAGGCCGAGGTCTGGCTGACCACCGATGCCAGCCTCCCGGCGGAAAAGCTCGGCACCACCCCGCTGAACGCCTCCGAACTCCCCGTCGGACGCCATCGCCTCGAGCTGCGGTATCGTGACTGGCCGCCGATCCAGCGCACCGTCGAGGTTCGTGAAGGCGAGGCCGTGGCCCTGGACTTCGCCTGGAAACGGGGCGCGGTCGTCTTTCGGAGCGATCCCCCGGGAGCCACGGTGATGATGGAGGACGGCGCTTCCTTTCTGCCACCGAACGCGACCACGCCGTTCACCGCCGAGTTTCCCGAAGGCGAGCACACCTTCACCGCGCAATACCCGGGCCTGGATCCGGTGATCAAGTCGGTCGAGGTGAAAGCCGACGCCAGCACCAACGCCGATTTCACCTTCGAATACGGCAAGGTGTCCATCACCAGCGACCCGCCCGGCGCCACCGTGATGGCGAACGGGCAGCCTCTCGGACGCACGCCCTACCGGGAGGCGGTGGTGCGACCGGGACCTCAGAGCTACGAGCTTTCCCTCGACCAGCACCGCGCCACCACCGTTTCCGGCGAGGTGAAACCGGGGCAGTCGGTGAACTTCGAGGCCCGCCTGGTCTTCGATCCCATGCCCAAGACGCGGAGCGATTTCGTCAACAGCCAGGGCCTCAGGATGGTGTGGATCGACCACCTCCACGGTTGGGTCGGTGCCCACGAGGTCACCCAGCAAGCCTTCGAGGAGGTCATGCACAAGAATCCGAGCGACTTCGTCGGCCCGAACCTGCCGGTGCAGGGAGTCACCTGGTACGAGGCGTCCCGTTTCTGCGAACAGCTCACCGGCAGCGAACTGAGCAGCGGCCGCCTGCCCAAGGGTTATCGCTACGCGCTTCCTTCGGACGAGGTGTGGAGCTTCTTCGCGGGAACGACCAGCCTGGAGAACGCCGTCACCAGCCAGGACCAGCGCCGCGAAGGGCCCGCTCCGGTCGGCAGCCTGCCGCCCAACGAATTCGGCCTCTTCGATGTTCGCGGGAATGTCTGGGAATGGTGCGACGACTGGTACTCGCTCGACATCGTCAGCCGCTCCCGCGAAGCCGGCGCCTCGGTCAACACCAATTGGGTCGGCACCGAGCGCAAGGTCCTGCGTGGCAGTTCCTGGAACCGCTCCTCCGGCGACGGCCTCGAACTCGGCTACCGCTACGCCATCCGCCCCTCGACCAGCAACTACGAGGTCGGCTTCCGCGTCGTCCTCATGCCGGAGTGAACTGCTGCGAGCTGAGCTTGCCCAGGCGCCTCCTTTCTGGCATAACCGGTCCGTCATGTCCGAAAACGCGCCCGATCCCACCAGCCTCCAGTATGGCCCCGTCCAGGGACAGCGATCCCAATGGCCCGTCACTTTTGGCATCATCTGCCTGCTGTTCGGGGTGATCGGCACACTGCTCTACAGCTGGGGCGCCATCTCCTCGCTCTTCCTGAAGGACCTCTTCATGAACGAGGAAGTCTTGTCGGGTGGCGGCACTTCCTCGGAGCCGGAGGTCGAAGCGATGATGAAGGCCATGACCGACAACATGGAACGATGGAGCAACGTGATGGGCCTGCTCAACCTCTTGATGGTGCTGCTCGCCATCCTCCTCCTGGTCGGGGGCATCCAGCTTCTCAGGCGAAAGCCCGTAGCCGCGCCGCTCCTGGTGTCCTGGGCCTATGCCAAGATCGTCGCCAGCATCGGCCTGACTTTCGTCAACTTCCTCGTCCAGCGCGGCCAGATGGAAGCAATGTCCGGGGCATTCGCGAGTTCCGGCGGCCCTTCGTCCGGGGAGTTCGGCACCATCATGTCGGCGGTGGCCGGGGTGACGGTCTTCATCTCGGTGATCTGGTAT
>JAUIGT010000155.1 GCA_030432615.1 Verrucomicrobiia bacterium | reverse complement strand
GCGAGCGCAGGTATTCCTCGATCTCGTACTGGGATCGGACCACCGTTTCACCCTTCTTCCGCTTGCGAAACTGGTTGGCGAGATCCTTGTCGAGGATGCGCGCCTTGCAGTTGTCCCGCCACTGGATCTCGAAATACTCGATCAACTGCTCGGCGAGCTTCGACTGGTAGACCGGGAAGATCGTCTCCACCCGGGTGTCGAAGTTTCGCGGCAGGAAATCGGCCGAGGACAAATAGACCTCCGGCTTGCCCTCGTTGTGGAAAATCAGCAGGCGAGAGTGCTCGAGGTAGCGATCAACGATGCCGATCGCCTCGATGTTGGCGCCGGGTCCCTCCGGATCGGTGACCACGGAGAACATGCTCCGGGCGATCATGCGGATCTTCACCCCCGCCTGGGCGGCCTGGTAGAGCAGTTCCACCGTCTCCACGTCGGAGATGTTGTTCACCTTCAGGGACAACCGGGCATCCCCCCCCCTCTTCGCGGTCTCGATCTCACGCTCGATCTTTTCCCGGAGGAAACTGCGGAGGTCGAAGGGCGCGATCTTGAGGTGCTTCAACTGTGGCCGGCGGTAGGTGTGCTCGAAGAATTTGAAGATCGCGGCCACATCCTCGCCGATCTCCTCGTGACTCGTCAGCAGCAGGTGATCCGCGAAAATCGACGCGGTATCCTCGTTGAAATTCCCCGTCCCCAGGGCCGAGTAGTAGCGGTCGGTGCCGTGCTCCCGACGCCGGATCAGGAGCAGCTTGGAATGCACCTTCAGCCCCGGCACGCCCAGCACCACGCGCACACCCGCGGCGCGGTAGGCGTTGGCCCAGGCGATGTTCGCTTTTTCGTCGAAACGCGCCGTCGGCTCCACCAGTACCGTCACCTTCTTGCCGTTCTGGGCCGCCGCCATCAGGGCCTTGGCCACGAAGGATTTCTTCGCCAACCGATACTGGGTCATGGAGATCTCCTGCACCAGGGGATCGATGCTCGCCTCGCGCAGCAGCTCGATATAGCGGCGGAAGTAGTGATAGGGAAAATGCAGGAGCACATCCTGCTTCCTGAGAATGTTGAAGAACCCGAGCTTCTCCCGGCGCTTCAAGGCCCGGTTGAAGACCGGCTGCGCCTTGGGATAGAGCAGGTCGTCGCGTCCCAGTTGGGGAAAGGACATCAGGTCCTTGCGGTTGTGGTAGCGGGCCCCGGGATAGAGGGTGTCGGATTTCGCCAGGCTCAACTTGCGCAACACCAGGTTCAGGAAGGGCTTGGGAAAGGCCGCATCGTAGTTGGCCCGGACCGGCAGCCCCTCTTCCCGCGCCTTCAGCCCCTCGGTCAGTTTTTCGTAGAAACTTTCCGTGAAATCATCGTCGTACTGGATCTCGGCATCACGGGTGAACTTGACCGCGTAGCTCTCGTATTCATCGTAGGAAAGGTGGCCGAAGAGATCGACCAATCCGAACCGGATGATGTCATCGAGGTACATCACCAGCTGCTTCCTGCCACTCTTCGGCAGCACCACGAAGCGGGGCAGGTCACTCGGAATCTCGAGAAAGGCATGCGCCGGGCGACCGCGACCATTCTTGCGGCTCAGCCGGATGGCAAGGTACATGGGATGGTCCTTCAACTGCGGCAGGGCGGCGGTCGCCTTGAGCATGATCGGCATCAGGTGCGGGCTGACCACGTTCCGGAAGTAGTCGGTCAACCATCCGTGCAGTTTGGTCGGCACGTGGTTGTCGTTGACCAGTTCGATGCCGTTCGCCGCCAGGTCGGAGAGCGCCCGGTCGTAGGCGACATTGAAATCCCGCGCCTGTTCCGCCACCATCGCGTTCACCTCCCGCAGCGTCTCGTTGGGATCCGGAATGCTCAGCTCCCGCCAGCGATTTCCCAGCATCGTGAGACGCTTCAGTGTGGCCACGCGGACCCGAAAGAACTCGTCCATGTTCGACGAGTAGATCCCGAGAAACTTGATCCGTTCCAGGACGGGGACATCGGGATCGGTGCCCTCCTGCAAAACGCGGGCGTTGAATGCGAGCCAGCTGGCCTCCTTGCTGCGAAACGGTATCTTCATGATCGGCGGCGAACGCGGCCGGAAACCCGGACCGCAGGAAAAAGAACAACGTATCGGCGGTGCCTCTCCGTTGCCAGCCGTTTATTGTGAAAACGGCGCCACCAACTCCTTGTCAGGTGGACGAACACCCCTGCCTTCCCGACACGAAAACGCCCGCGTCTCGCGAGGAGGCGCGGGCGGATTTCGTGTTTCGCTGATCGTGGTCTTCGATCGCAGGTCCGAACGGCGCGGGCCGGTCAGATCTGGCCAAAAAGGGTCTTGCCGGTGGAGAGCAGGTCTTCGCAGCCGTGCGCCACGCGGGCGGCCATGGCTTCCTCGCCCTTCTTGAGGTAACCGCGAGGATCGTAGGCCTTCTTGTTGCCGACCTCGCCGTCGATCTTGAGGACACCCTCGATGTTCTCGCACATGTGGGTGACGATGGGACGGGTGAAGGCGTACTGGGTGTCGGTGTCGATGTTCATCTTCACCACGCCGTAGTCGAGCGTCTCGCGGATCTCTTCCAGGGTGCTGCCGGAACCGCCGTGGAAGACGAGGTCGAATTCGGCGTCGGAACCGTATTTCTCCTGGAGGGCCGCCTGGCCGTCGCGCAGGATTTTCGGCTTCAGTTTCACCGCGCCCGGCTTGTAGTGGCCGTGCACGTTGCCGAAGGTCGCCGCAAAGGTGAACCGCCCGATCTCGGCAAGCGCATCGTGCACCGCGAGCATGTCCTCGGGAGTGGTGTAGAGATCCTCGTCGGGGGTATCTTCGCTGCCCGCGGCCCCGTCTTCCTCACCGCCGACGACGCCGGCTTCCACTTCGAGGATGATGTCGAGTTCCGCGCACTTCGCGAGGTATTCCTTGGAAATCGCCATGTTCTCCTCCAGCGGCAGGATGGAGGCATCCAGCATGTGGTTCTGGAAGAGGTTGTTCTCCCCCCTGGCCCGGCGCTTGGCGGTTGCTTCCAGCAGCGGATCCAGGAAGCTGGCGGCTTTCTCCGGCTGGCAGTGGTCCGTGTTCAGGGCCACCAGCACGTCGTACTGCTCGGCGAGGCGGTGGGCCGCTTCGGCCAGCAGGATGGTCCCGAAAGCCGCGTCCTTGTGGTTGATTCCGGAAGCGAACTGACCGGCGCCGGTCGAGAACTGGATGATGCCGTCCGACTTGGTGTCGGCGAAGCCCTTGAGGGCGGCGTTGAGGGTGATGATGCTGGTGCAGTTGATCGCGGGATACGCGTAGCCGCCTTGCTGGGCGGCGTCCAACATCTGGGCGAATTGTTTCGGAGTCGCTACTGGCATGTTGCGGGGACGTTTATTCGATCACCTCCGCATTGCAAGCAGGGAATTTGCCACACAAGGCCTCGAATCCGCTCAATTTCGCTCCACCAGCCACACGTTGCGATAGGCCACGGGATTGCCGTGTCCCTGGAAAACGATGGGGCCTTTCGGAACCTCAGGCCGATTTCCTCCGGCACCGGTGCCCTTCTCCAACTCGACGTCGTCGTGGATGGTCACCCCGTTGTGTTTCACCGTGATGCGGGCGTTGGCGACCTTCTTGCCGCCCTCGAATTTCGGCGCGGTGAAATCGATGTCGTAGGTCTGCCAGGTCAACGGCGGGCGCGCCATCGGCACGTCCGGGGTCTTGACCTTGTAGAAGCTGCCGCAGAGTTGCTTCACGTCCGACTTCAGGGGAATTCCCGCCCACTCCGGATCGTAGAGCACGCCGAAACTGTCCAGCACCTGCACCTCGTAACGATTCTGCAGGTAAAGCCCGCTGTTGCCGCGATCCTGGCCGGATAGATCGGCCTTCGGCTTGTAGGGGAGGCGAAACTCGACGTGCAGGGTGAAATCGCCGTACTCGTCGACCGTCTCCGATCCGGCCCAGAGATAACCCTCTTTGATCTCACCCTTGACCCTGTCGGATGTCTCGCCGTCGAATAGAACGATCGCCCCGGCCGGCGGCTCGGCTCCCAGGGTGGGGCTGAGGCGCTCGATCTTGGAGGCGCCCTCGATCCACTTGGCGAGGCCGTCCCGATCCACCACCGCGGTCTCCGGCTTCTTCCCGTCCCACCCGTCCTCGGGCAGCCCGCCGGCGAACCGGGTCACGTAGAAACTTCCGTCTCCCAACGCCGCCACCTGGATCCCGGCACCGTCTTTCCTGAATTCGCCCTGCACCAGGAAATCCGTGTCCTCGGCGGCCGCGACCTCGGGATCGGTCCAGGCCTTGGGGCCGTCTTTCTTCTTGTCCGCCGCTTGGGCGGAAAACGAAGCGCCCACGAAAAGGCAGGCAACACAGAGTCTCAGGGGCAGGCGGGAGATTTTCATGATTCGGAATCTTGGCACAGCTACCGATCCCGGCGCAAGTCCGGGTCGGAGTGAAGGCACCTCGCCTGCTGCATCGGTAGTGTGGGAGCGCAGAGGGCGAGATCCCCGCACTCCCGGTGTCCCTCAGAGCGACTCGAATTCTCCGCCGGTGAGCATCTCCACGAGCAGCGGCACGTAGGCGGGACTCAGGTCCTCCATCGATTGCTTCGGAAATTCCCAGGTGATCCAGGACAGCCCTCGCTCCATCGCCCAGCTCCCCATGGAGCCCGGAGTCGGGTAGCCGATCTCGGTCACCAGCGGCAGGCCGGCTCGCTCGGCCAGCCAGCGACCGGCGGCGGAGTCATCGGGATCATCGACGCAGGACAGCGGCGCGTGCAGGGCAATGACCCGCTCCGGCTGGAGACGCTCGATCAAGTCGAGAAGCGCCCGGGATTCCGGCTCGGAAGCGGGCTCGTTCCCGGTCCGGATCTCCACCGGTTCCGCGTCCGGCTCGTCGATGTGCCATCGGTAGCCGACCGGATCGGGTTGCCAGTTGGAGGACGGGAAATTCCGGTTCAGATCCACTCCGGCGGCATTGCCCCGGGTGCCCAGGAAGAGCCCATCCGGATTCGCCGCGAGCACGCAGGCCGCCGACTTCGGCACCGCCTCGAGGCAACGTAGCGCCCGGGAAAGGATCACCGTGGTCTCCGGTTCCTCCCCGTGAACTCCCGCGACCACCAGCGTCCGGCATCGACCGGAAGCCGGGGCCAGGAACCGCAGCGCCGCGCCCATCCGCGAACGGCCGAACTCCTCCAGTTCGAACGGCAGGGCGGAGCGCCGGTTCATGAGCCGATCCGGCCTACTTCGATTCTTCCCACAGTTCACCCTCGCTCTCGCGCTGCCAAGGCACCTTGCCGGCGAGATTGATGTGCCGCATCAGCGACTCGAAGAGATCGTTGTATTTCTTCGGCGCCTTCTCGCGGGGTATGGGATTCTCCTCGGCCGGGTCGGCGGCGAGGTGGAACATCTGGTAGGGTTCGAAGCCGGTGTTGCGCGTCAGTTTCCAACCGCCCGACTGCACCGCGTGGTAGGGAATGCCGCCATACTTCTGATTGCCCTCGAGCCGCACCCAGTAGACGTCGCGCGGCGCGTCCTCGAATGGCTGCCCGAGCAGCAGCGGCGCGAAGCTGCGACCATCGATCTCGTGCTCGACCGGCGCGCCCGCCAGTTCGGCCAGGGTCGGATAGAAGTCCATCCCCAGCGAGAGGTGTTCGCGATTCACCTGGCCGGCCTCGATTTTCTCCGGCCAGACCACGCAGGTGCCGACCCGGATGCCGCCTTCCCACATTTCCTGCTTCCCGCCGCGCAGCGGGGCATTGCGCGCGCCGACGCTGACCTGGCCGCCATTGTCGGAGGTGAAGACGGTGACGGTGTTCTCCCATTGGCCGCTCTTCTTGAGCGCCTCGATCACCCGGCCGACCCCGTGATCCAGGTGCTCGATGAGGGCGACGAGCGCGGCCCGTTTCTCGTCGATCCCGGGCTCGCGCGCCTTCACCTTTTCCAACCAGTCCTGCGGCGGCTGGATGGGCGTGTGCGGCGCGTTGTAGGCGAGGTAGAGGAAGAAGGGCTGGTCTCGGTTCTCCTCCGAGGTGCGCTCCTCGATGTAGTCGATGGCCCAGTCGGAAAAGATGTCGGTGGCATGGCCTTCGGGATGCACCGGCTCCAGGTTCTTCCGCATGTAGTGATTCCCGTGGCGGAGATGGTCGTAGTAGTCGTCCATCATGTCGCCGAGGAAGCCATGGAAGAAATCGAAGCCGCGGTCGTTTGGCCGGTCGGGCGCCTCGAGGCCCAGGTGCCACTTGCCGACGATGGCGGTGTGATAGCCGGCCTTCTTCAGAACCGTCGGCAGCATCACGGCGTCCTCCCGCAGCTTGCCCCAGTTGGGCACGCGATCCGGCAGCGGCGTGCGGATCACTCCCGGCACTCCGGCATTGTCCGGATACAGCCCGGTGAGAATGGCCGCCCGGCTCGGCGAACAGACGGGGCAGTTGGCGTAGAAGTTGTCGAAGCGCATGCCCGCCTCGAACAGGCTGTCGATGTGCGGCGACTTGAGGTCGGGCGCTCCGTAGGCGGAGAGATCACCGTAACCGAGGTCGTCGGCGATGATGAAGAGCAGGTTCGGCGGGCGTTCCGCGCCCCCGGACGATGCGAGGGACAGGACAAGGGCGGTGAGGCAGGTGAGAAGTCGGGCGGTCATGGGGGAGACGGGTCTCTTTTTCGGAAAACGGATGGCGGGCCACAATCGCGGCGTGGAATTCTTCTTTAAGGGGCGGAAGACTTGATGTGAAGTGGAAACCATGAATTCCCCCACCCTGTCACCTACTTTCACCCTGGCCCTGGCGCTCATGGCGATCGCCGGATCCGGCGTGATGTCGGCCGACGAAGTCATCCATCTCCGCGATGGTTTCGACAACTTCCGGCATCGCGCGATGATCGAGAAAAAGGCGCACGTGGCCTTCCTCGGCGGTTCCATTACCCAGAACGCGAAGGGCCACACCGCCATGCTGCCGGCCTGGCTGAAGGAGCAGTTTCCCGACACCGAATTCGCCGTCACCAACGCGGGCCTCAGTTCCACCTGCTCGGTCAGCGGGGCCTTCCGCGTGGCCGACGAGGTATTGGCGGAGGGCCCGGTCGATCTGCTGGTGGTGGAGTTCGCGGTCAATGACGACCAGGATGCCATGCACGATCGCCGTACGGCCATCCGGGGCATGGAGGGCATCATCCGCCAGGTGCGCGAGCGGAGTCCGGCCACCGACATCCTCATGGTCCATTTCATCAACCCGGCCCTGCTGGAAAAGGCGCAGGCGGGAAAGCAGGCGATCAGCGTCGCCGCCCATGAAGCGGTCGCCGACCACTGGAACATCACCAGCGTGAACCTTCCCGTCGCCCTGGCGAAGGCCACCGCGGACGGCACCATGAACTGGGAACAATACGGGGGTGTCCACCCGAACCAGGACGGTTATCGATGGGTCACCGGATTCTTCACCGAGGCCCTGCGCCAGGGCTGGGGCGACGGCGAGCCCGCCACGGAGATCACCGCGCACGCGTCCCCGGAAACCCCGCTCGATCCGGCCTCCTACGGCAGCGTCAAGAACCTCGATCTCGCCCGGGTCGCCATGCTGGGCGGCTGGACCCTCGGCCAGGTGGGCAAGGAGTTGCTTCCGGTCGGTTCCATTCGCGGCGACTACCTCGACCGGCCCGTGCTTCGCGCCGATGAACCCGGATCGATGCTCTACGTCGAGTTCATGGGGCGCGCGCTCACCGCCTTCGTCCTCGCCGGTCCCGATGCCGGCTCGGTGGAGGTCAGCATCGACGGGGGCGACTGGAAACCGGTCACGCTTTTCCACCAGCACAGCGCCAACCTGAACTATCCCCGCTCCGTCGTCCTCGCCGACGACCTGCGCCCCGGCTTCCACCAGGCCGCCCTGCGCGTGGCCGAGACGCGGCCCGAGGGCAGCGCCGGGCACGCCGTCACTCTTCTCAAGCTCGGACTCAATGAGTAAACGCCCCTATCCCCGCACCCGGCTGATCGCCGATCACCTCTCTCTCTACAAGCAGCTCTACGCTGTCGTCGCCCTGTTCGCGACCATCGTGGTGGGCGGCATCGTGTTCTCCACCCTCCAGCAGGACAATCGGAAGAAGATGGCCGCGTGGCCCGAGATCGAGGCGGTTGTCGTCACGGCCGAACACGAACCCTTCACCACGCGCGGCGGCAAGACGAGCGGCCCGCGGGAGTTGATCGAATCGCACCTCACCTTCCTCTATCACGTCGAGGGCAAGGATTGGCGCACCAGCAAGTTCGTCGAGTTTCCGAAGGAACTCCTGCCGGAGTACGAGGAAGTGCTGCATGCCGGTTCCACCGTTCCGATCCACGTCTCTCCCACCGATCCCAAGAAGATCTACCTGGGCGATTCCATGACTTGGATCCAGGCGTTGAAAGCTTCGGCCGCGACACCGAAGGCCAAGCACTCGTAGCGCCGCGGCACCCGCGACTTTCACGCTGCCGCCAACGCCTTTCAACTGGGGCGACCGGGGCGTCCTCTAGGAGACTGTTGAAGAACCCTGAAACGAAAAATTGTGGTTGTTTTTGGGATGGGAAAAGCGGCTTTGCCGGATGGGCTTTCGATCGCCCCTGGCGGGCTGCGGCCCTTCTGATCGCTTGCTTCGTTGCGATTCAGTCAGGTAGCTCGCTACCTTCCTTCACCGCGCCTCGCCATCGATCAAAATGACTCGCAGTTTTTCATTCCATGATTTTTCAACCGTCTCTTAGTGCGTGATCTCCACGACGTCGCCGACCTCGCACACGCCGAACAGGTGCTTGGCACCGCTCCGGGGGACGCGGATACAGCCGTGCGAAGCCGGGTAGTTGGGCACGTAGCCCTCGTGCAGACCGAAGGCGGCGCAGCTCAGGCGCATGAAATAGGGCATGCTGGAACCGTAGATCGAGGAGTTGTGATGCCGGTGCTTGTCGGTGATCACATAGGTGCCGGTGGGCGTGCGATAGCCCTTCTTTCCGGTCGATACCTTGGTGCTGTAGGTCACCTTGCCGTTTTCGTAGAGGGTGGCGCGCTGGGAACCGAGATCGACGACGACCTTGCGCGGCTGGCGGTCGGGATCGGGATCGCGCCCGAGAATCACCTGCATCATATCGACATCCATGTGCCACGCCGCGATGTTCACCGGCCAGAGGTAGCGGCGGCTGTAGTCTCCGCGCTTCGCCCCGGCGTCCATCAGCGCCTTGGCGATCTCGACGTTGCCCTGGGCGGCGGCGAGGTGGAGCGGGTTCAGCTTGGAATCGGCCTGGAGGTGCCAGCGAAATGTCTTGCTGCGGGCGAATGCCTCCCGGAATTCGTCGCTGGCGGGCGCGGGCTCGCGGGCCCGGACATCGGCCCCGGCCTCGATGAGGTGAAGGGCGACCTCGTCCATCCCGTGGGCGATCGCCCAACCGAGCAGGGAGTGTCCGTCCGCGGCCTCAAGATCCTCGACACAGGCGCCGTGATCCAGCAGGGCGTTGACCACCGCTTCATTGCCTTCCCGGATCGCCGCCGCCACCCAGGCCTCGCCGTCCTGGCGAACCACGTTCGGGTCGGCCCCGTTCCCGAGCAGGAGGCCGACCAGTTCACCGTCGCCGTTCCCGAGCGCGAAATCGAGCGGCTTGCCCCGTTCCGGATCGGTTTCCCCCACGCTGGCACCGAAACGCAGGACCATTTCCACGAGAGCCCGGTTCCCGGTCCCGAGGGCGCTCCAGAGTCGTCCCCGCGCGGAGGCACCCGCCTCCAGCAGGGCCAGCGCGAGATTTTCCGATTGGTCGGCCAGCGCGAGATCGAGCAGGGTCTTCCCTTTTCCCATCGCAACTTCCGGATCGGCCCCGGAACGCAGCAGCAGGGTGATAGCGGGCAGGTCGCGATTCCCGAAAGCGGTCTTCATCAGGCGCGCCGGCTTCACGTCGGCTCCCGCGTCGATGAGCACCTGCATCAGGTCGACATCCTGCGCGGCGGTGGCGACGTCGAGAGGGCGAACCCGCTTCGATGGCCCCGGATTCGGATCGGCGCCGTATCCGAGCAGCATCTCCACCATCGCCGTGCTGCCCGCCCGGGTGGCGACCAGCAGGGGCGTCTCTCCCGAGGCCCCGGTATCATCGGGTTGGGCGCCGCTTTCGAGCAGCAACTGCGCGAGATCGTGATTCCCGGACGCCACCGTCTCCATCAGGAGCGAGTCGCCCGTGACCCCGGCGACATTCACCTCGGCATCGGCATTGAGCAGCAGGCGAATTCGCTCCCCATCCTGGCGCTCCATCGCCAAGGCCAAAGGCGAAACGCCTTCCGGCCCCACCTCGTCGGGATCGACTCCCTTGGCGAGCAGGAACTCGAACAGCGGCCAGTTTCCCTCGGCAAACGCCTGCGCCAGCAGCGGGCGTTCGGGATCGAAACGCACATCCAGGCTGGCTCCCAGGTCGAGCAAGCGTTCGGCCAGGCCGAAATCGCCCCGCTTCAAGGCCAGCGTGAGCGCATTGACCGTTTCGTCGTCCTTCCTCGGGGCATCGATGGACCGAAGCACCGACTCCTTCTCCAACAGCAATTCCGTCGCCCGGCGTTGATCCGACTCGATGGAGGCCAGCAAGGGCGTCACCCCGGAATCCTGATCGCGGGCCCCGAGATCGACCTCGGCCAGCTCCAACTGATTCAGGTTGAATACATTACCTTTCGAGGCAGCCGTTACCGCGCTGGAAGTCGTCAGCGGCGTCTCCTGGGCTTCCAACAAACGACGCGCCTTGCGGGTGGGGTCGTAGCGAACATACCAGTCAGCCGCCACCAGTGCCCCCAGGAGGCCCAGGGTGAGCACGAGCAGCAGGATGTTCCTGATGATGACTCCCAAACGTTTCATTCGTAATTCCCTTTCCGGGCATTCTTCCACCCCTCCCATTCGGCACCACCTTCACGAGGAAAAAGGCGATACCGAGCATGCTGACCATGCTAAAGAGGAAGTGATTCCACTGACAACAAACGATTCCGAAAGAATACGGAATTTATTTACGGAAAATATAGTAAATTCGGATAATTTCCGGAAAAATTTAAAGATTTCGAAACTATTCGGGAAATTGAAGCATTTCTCGCGCCCGTCCGGTCACCCGTTTCGACACCGATTTCGGTATCCAGGCCACAGGAAAGCGGCTATCGCGAAACTTCGCCCACCGCGTCCGCGCAGCGCATGCCATCGAGTGCCGCGCTGACAATGCCACCCGCGTAGCCCGCTCCCTCGCCACAGGGAAACAGGCCCGCCACTTCCGGGTGCTGGAGCGTTTTCTCGTCCCGGGGAATCCGCACCGGGCTGCTGGTTCGGGTCTCGAATCCCACCAGCAGCGCGTCGCGTGTCACGTAGCCTTTCATCTTCTTCCCGAACAGGCGAAATCCCTGCCGCATCCGGCGCACCATCCAGGGAGGAAGCAGTTCATCGATCCGCGCCCGGTTCAGGCCCGGCTTGTAGCTGGTGGGGCCCAGGTCGTCGGAATCCCGGCTCGCGAGAAAATCGGTCAGCCGCTGCCCCGGCGCCACCTGTCCCCCACCCCCGGCCTCCTTGGCCGCCGTCTCCAACTTCTTCTGGAAGGCGATCCCCGCCAGCACCCCGTGCTCGGCGCGGAACGGCTCGCAGTCCTCGGGTTCCACCGTCACGACCAACCCGCTGTTGGCGAAGGGCGAGTCGCGCTTCGAGAGGCTCATCCCGTTGACCACGACCTCGTCGTTCTCCGTCGCCGCCGGCACGATGAAACCACCGGGGCACATGCAGAAGGAGTGGACCCCGCGGTCCTCGATCTTGGTCGCCAGCCGATAGCTGGCCGCGGGCAGGAGTCGCGGCCGCTCTTTTCCCAGCCGGTAGTGATACTGGAGACTGTCGATCAGGGGCTGCGGATGCTCGATGCGCACGCCCATGGCGAAAGGTTTGGCCTCGAGACGCACGCCCTTCT
>JAUIGT010000154.1 GCA_030432615.1 Verrucomicrobiia bacterium | reverse complement strand
TAAGAAAACCCTCGAACTGGGCGTCGCCTCCGAATCCGGCATCGAGCCCGAACTTGATCGACAGCGGAATCGAGCCGTTCACCGTGAGACTGAGGGACTGGGCTCCGCTGAGCTGCGTCAGATCGACCGAAACCTCGATCGAACCATCCACGAAATTGTCCCCGGGATTCACCAGGGAGATGAGCGGATTGTCCAACAGAGTGGCCAGGTCCGAGACGCCATCCGGTTTCTGAATCGTGAGCGTGGTGGGCTGGCTTAGCTGGACCTCGTCGTTTCCCACCACCGAAGCCTTTGGCGGCACCTCGGCCGATACGGATCCGAGAAAGAGCAAAAGAAAAGCGACACAGACACGGCCAGACAAGGAAGAAAACGACATGAGACGCGGTGATTGAGGTTCCTAGTTGCCCGGCCAATTCGACCAAGCATCACCAACCTAAGCCGCCGTCATTTCCGAAACTTTCCAGATCGTGCGAACTTTGCCTTTCCGGCAATTTCGTCACGAGAGAGAGTTCTCGCCGCCCCTCCGGGGCTCTCTGGTTTCAGATCACAATCCCAGGGGTTTCCGCTACGCTTCACCCCTGGCTACCTTCTCGGCGTGCCTCCGGCACATTTTCACATAGAGGAACCCGCGCCCATCCAAGCCCCGAGCACCAAGCCCCAAGCACCCCGCTCACACCGCGACGCGCTCGCGCTGAACGCGGAGGCACATCTTGAGCGACAGGCCGGTCACCATCGCGGCCAGCTGGCGGGCCTTCGAGGCCAGCATCAATTCGGCCGGATACTCGTCGAGTCCCATCGCTTCGCCGCGGGGCTGAAATCCGGAAAAGGGCAGCCACCCATTCCCGAAGGCCTGCCAAGCTCGGTCGAGACGCTCCAGGTTTCCCTTGGCCTCCGCCACCGCCACTTCGCCCGCATCGAGAGTCCGAAGAAAGAACGGTTCGGGAGGCGGGCTCTTCAACAGCTCACGAGGAGCGATGGCGCATTCATAGCGATAATGTTCCTCGTCCTTCCCACTCCATTCGTCATACCAGATCCCGAAAAAACGGGCCGATTCCAGGTCCGGCACTTCCTTTTTCGCCCAGTCCAACAGCTCCGTCCACGGTTCGTGAACCCGATCGACCGGGCCGTAGAAGCGAAGGCAGACCAACTCCATTTCCCGCCAGTTCTCGATCCGAACCGTCGGCATCGGCAACGCCGGATCCGCCAGTTCCACCTCGGGCCGGGAACGCAGGTAACCGCGCAGGAACGGAACCACCGCCTCCGACTCGCGGAATCTCTGGGGGGAGCAGCCGTAGAGCTTGCGGAAATCGCGGGTAAAACTGGCCTGCGTCTTGTATCCCGCGGCGAGAGCGATTTCACCCGCCTGCCAGGACGAGTAGCGCAGCATGCTCGCCGCCCGTTCCAACCGCAGCCGGATGGCGTGCTGGGCCACGGTTTCGCCGACCACCTCCTTGAACGCCCGCTGAAAATGGAACTTCGACAGCCCCGCCTCCCGCGCGAGTTGGTCGATTTTCCGGGGCTGATCCAGGTTGGCCTCCATCAATCGGACCGCGCGAAACACCGACGCTCGCAGCGCCGCCCGCGTGTCCTCTCGCTTGCCCAGAGCTTTGGAGCCTTCGTCCACCATCTTGAGTCAGTATCCGCCGAAACTACCACATCCCAAACCGCGGTTCTTTCCGAATCGTGCGAATCGGAATCGACAGGGTCGGGCTCGGCATCATACCCTGTTGACTTTCCCCGCTCCGAGGTGACTCGCCTTGCGGCGGGGAAGGCCCGGCCTTAGGATACCGCCCGAATTTCTGACCATGGGTATCTACGATCGAGACTACGCTCGCGAAGAGGACAGCTGGGGCATGGGACAACGGGGCGGTGGCTTCCGCCGCGGAGCCGGCCCGCGCACCTGGTCGGTGGTCACGTGGATCATCATCCTCAACGTGGCCATCTTCCTCTTCCAGGTGATGCGCTTCGACGAGTTCCGTGTCGGCACCGCCAGCCGAGCGGAGATCTTCGCGGGACACATCTACCTGCTGCTGACCTATCAGTTCGTCCACGCCGACCTCTTCCACCTGCTCTTCAATATGCTGATCCTCTTTTTCTGGGGCTATCAGTTGCAGCGCACCATCGGGACGAAATCCTTCCTCGGTCTCTACCTCGGCGCCGGGGTCTTCGGAGGGCTGGTCCAGATTCTCTACTCCCCCACCCCGGTCCTGGGCGCCTCGGCCGCCGTGCTCGGGGTCGTCTTCGGCATCATTTCCCTGATGCCGCGGCAGGTGGTCAACCTGCTGCTCTTCTTCGTGATTCCCATCCGCACGCCGATGTGGAAGATCGGCGCCTTCATCGTCGTCATCGAGGTGGCCATGTTCCTGGCGCAGGAGGTGTTCGGCATGCGCTTCGGCCCCGACGGCATCGCCAACCTCGCCCACCTCGGGGGAGCCTTCTTCGGGTGGTTCTGGATCGCCTGGATCATTCCCTGGCAGCGCGATCGGCAGGAAAATCGCTCGCGGGAAAAACGCTGGTCGGTGAGCTTCGGCACCAAGCGCGTCGTCGATGCCGAGGTCGTGGACAAGAAGGGCAAGCCCAAGGCCTCGAAGAAACCCTCGGTCTACGTCACGCCCGAGGCCGACGCCATTCTCGACAAGATCAACGAGCAGGGCATGCAGAGCCTCACGCCGGAGGAACGAAAGATTCTCGAGGATCACAGCGAGGAGATCGCCAGGCGCCTCGGCGACAAATGAGGACGGGGATGAAGACCGGTCCCCGCCAGATCCTGATCGGCCTCGCGATTTTCGCCGGTTTCGGGGCCGCCCTCTTCGGCGCCGCCTGGCTGGGAATCGCTGCCGCCCGGCAATCGCTGCCCGACAGCGTCCTCACCCCTGCGGGACCGGCCGTCGGCGACCTCGTCAATCTCGACGCCTCCGGCGAGCCCCTCTACCTGGCCCCCGGCGTGCAGGAGTTGCGGGATTTCTACTTCGCCTTCCAGTCCCCCGCGGAACGACGCGAGGGCGACGCCGAAGCCCGCGAACTGCGCCGCGTGTTCGAGGGCCTGGAAGTCCGCGTGCTCGGCCGCGACGCCGACGCCATCGAGATCGAGGTGCTCGCCGGACCGCTCGCCGGGGTGCATGCCTGGGTGCACGAGTCCCAATTCCCCCCCCCTCCCCCGGGCAACCGCCCGTGAACCTCGGGCACCGGCCTGAACCCCCGGTCGGGGAAAGGGAATCGGCACTGGTGATCCGCCCCGCTTCGGCTATCGTTGGCGCCTTTTCGCAACCCCGCCAGATAGATGCCCTCCGCATGCGAGTGATAGCCGGTAGCGCCGGCGGTCTGACCCTGACCGTGCCCGAGACCGTGACGCGTCCCACCACCGACCGCGTCCGCGAGGCCCTGTTTTCCAGCCTCGGCGACCGCATTCTCGACGCCGATGTGCTCGACCTCTACGCCGGCAGCGGCGCCCTCGGGATCGAGGCCCTGAGCCGGGGCGCACGGTCCGCGACCTTCGTCGAGGCCAACGATCGCGTCGCCGGGGTGCTGCGAGAGAATCTCGAGCGCACCCGGCTGGGCGGCGAGGTGCGCACCACCCGCGTGAGCCATTTCCTGAAAACGCTGAGCGAATCCGCGGACGGTCGATTCGACCTCGTCTTCGCCGATCCTCCCTACGCCCGCGACGCCGAGACCCGCGACGAATTGGCCGCCCTGCTCGCCTCGGAATCGCTGCCACGCAGCCTGCGGCCCGGGGGGCTCTTCGTGCTCGAGGCCATGGATGGCGCCGATCTGCCCCAGGCGGAGCCGCCACTCTGGACCAGCCTCCGCGATCGCCGCTACGGAGGCACCCGCCTGCACTACCTCACCCCGTCGCTGTCGATCCCGGCATGAATCGCTTTCTCGTTTACCTCATCTACAACCTGCTGCTGCCCGTCGTCCTCCTCGTCGGGTTCCCGCGGTTCGTGATGAAAGGTCTCCAGCGGGGCGGGCTGGCGCGCAATTTCCGGCAGCGCCTCGGTCTCTACCAGGCCGACCTCGAGGCGAAACTCGCCCGTTCTCCGAGCACTCTCTGGATCCATGCCGTCAGCGTCGGCGAAGTTCTCGTCGCCCTGAAAATCATTCGCGAATTGCGCCGCGAACGACCCGACGCCGGCATCGTCCTTTCCACCACCACCACGACCGGTTTCCGACTCGCCGAGGAGAAGACCGAGCCCGATCGCGAGCAAGTCACCGTCATTCACAATCCCGTCGATCTGCCCTGGATCACCGCCGCCGCCCTGCGCCGCATCCGGCCCGAACGGCTCATCCTGGTCGAGGCCGAAGTCTGGCCCAACCTCGTGCTCCAGACGAAAAAGCGCGGCGTCCCGGTCATCCTCGTGAATGCCCGGCTTTCCGATCGTTCCGAGCGGCGGTTCCGGAAATTCGGCGCCCTCACCCGGCCCGTCTTTTCGCTCATCGACCGGGTCGGCGCCCCGTTCGAGGTCGACGTCGATCGCTGGGCCGGGCTCGGGATCAAGCACCGGCGCATCACCCTGACCGGGAGCGTCAAGTTCGACGAAACCCCCGAAGATCGTCCCGAGGCCCAGGTCGAAGAACTGCGCGGCTGGCTCGCCGGGCAAGATTTCCCCACAGCCGGTCGCATCCTCTTGGCCGGCAGCACCCACGCCGGGGAAGAGGCCCTCATCGGCCGGGCTTTTCTCCAAATGCGCGAGCGATTTCCCGACCTGCAATATGTCGTCGTCCCCCGCCACGCCGAGCGCGCCGGCGAGGTGTTCGCCGATTTGCGACAGGCCGGTTTCCGGCCGATCCTGCGGCAGCCACTAAAGGAATCCCCCGCCGACGAGCCCGGCGAGGGCGTGCCCTGCTGGATCGCCAACACCACCGGCGAACTGCGCGCCTGGTATTTTCTCTCCGACCTCGTCGTCGTCGGCAAGAGCCTGCGCGGTCGCGGCGGGCAGAATCCCGTGGAGCCCGTCGTCGCCGGCAAGCCGACCATCGTCGGTCCCCACATGCAGAACTTTCGTCCCATCGTAGCCGCCCTCGTCCAGGCCGGGGGACTGGTTCAACTCGAAGACGACGGCGAAGCCTCCCTGGTCGAGGCGTTCGAACACCTGCTCTGCGATCCGGACGCCGCCGCCCGGCTGGCCGAAAACGGCATCACCGCCCTCGCCCATCACGAGGGCGCCGCCGCCCGGACCGCAGCCCTGATCCTCGCCGAAGAGGGCCATTCGCTCGTCTGAAAATTTCCCCAAACTTTTGGCTTGAAACCCGGACAAAAAACGGGACTATAACCGCCCGGTCAGCCAAGGCTGATCACGATCTCTGTCGCAGTCACCTCAGTTGACTGATTTGAATGCGACCCGTTCGTCTAGCGGTTAGGACTCCGCCCTTTCACGGCGGCAACACGGGTTCGAGTCCCGTACGGGTCGCCAAATTACACCGCCATTCATGGCGGTTTTTTTGGTTGCGACGCGTAGGGACGAGGTCCCGCAGGGCTCGGCTGCTCGGCTGAGCCCGGTTCACTGCGAGCGCGGGCGTCTCGACAGCCCCTCTTCCGAAGAAACGCCGGCCATCTTCTCAATGAATCAAGATCGGAGGCGGAACCCGATCCACCTCCGCCTCCCACGCAGCCAGCTTTTCCTTCAGTTCCTTCACCTTGTCGAGACGGTCGTAGTAGAGATTCTCGCGCTCACCTTCGTCGGTGTTCAGGTTGAACAGCAGCTCCACCATGTCGTCCTGCACGTACTTCCACTCGCCCTGCCGAATCGCCTTCATCCGGCGGCGGGTCCGGTCCACTCGCCAACAGAAGACACGATCCATGACGGGCTCCCGGTCGCCGCGGAGAATGGGCAAGAGGTCGATGCCGTCCATGGGGTGATCGGCGGCCTGGGGAATCCCCGCCGCCGCCAGGATGGTGGCGGTCAGGTCCATGGTGATCGCGGGTTGCGCCGACACCTCGCCGGCGGGCAGCCCCCCGTCCGGCCAGCGCATCAGGCAGGGAACGCGGATGCCTCCCTCCCACAGCGTCGTCTTGTGATTGAAGAACGGCCCGTTGTCGGAGAATCGCTCGCCCCCGTTGTCACTGGAAAAAATGATCAGCGTGTTGTCGAGGATCCCCTTCTCCTCCAGCGCCGCGAACATCTCGCCGACGCCCTGGTCGATCGATCCCATCATCTTCGCGTAGCCCGCCCGGGTGCCGTCGTTCTTGTTCTCGTTCGTGTAGGTCTGGGTCGGATCGCCCGGGACGTGATAGGGATGATGAACGGCGTTGTAGGGAACATAGAGAAAGAACGGGCGGGTCGATTCCTCCCGGATGTAGCGCACCGCCCGTTCGTTGATGAGGTCGGTGATGTAGCCCTCGGCCGTGGTCATCTCCTTCTTCTCGTAGAGCTGCTTCATGCCGCCGAGGTAGTAGTATTTGTAGTAGTCGCACTGCCCCCCGATGATGCCCCAGAACTCGTCGAAACCGTGTTCGATCGGGTTGTATTCCGGCTTGAATCCCAGGTGCCACTTCCCGTAGATGGCGGTGCCGTAACCGTTTTTCTTCAACAACGGTGTCAGGTGGTGGTCTTCCGGGGCCAGGCCCATGGTGAAGGGTTCCTTCACCTCGACCAGTTCCCCATCGACGCGCTTCGCCTCCTCCGAGGTCAGACCGATGGCCCACTCGATTCCCGTGCGCTGCTGCCAGAGTCCGGTCAGGAAAGCCGCCCGCGTCGGGGAACACACCGGAGCGCTCGCGTAGCAGTCGGTCAAAAGCACGCCCTCCCTCGCGATGCGATCGATGTGGGGCGTCTCGATGTCCTTCGAACCCATGCAGCCGAGATCCGCCCAGCCCATGTCGTCCACGAGCAGGAAAATGATGTTGGGACGTTCGTCCGCCTTCTCCTGACCGTTCGCGGCCGAAGCGCCGAGAACGGGAATGAGCAGGGCCCATCCCACCAGGCTGGCCAGCCGAATCGGGAGGAGGAAAAAGCCGGGGAGGAATCGGGTCAATCGCGTCAGTGGCATCCCTGTTCCTAGCGCAACGATTCCGAGGAGGGAAGCACGGAGGGAGAAGATCGCCCGCGCGCCGAGAGTTCGAAAGGAAAGTGGCGACTTTCCCCGACTGGCGCAACCCCCTTGATGTCACCACGGACCGGGCCCTAGCATGGAATTCTGCCCCGACCTTCGCCACCCGGTCTCATGAAACGCCTCCTCGCCATCCCTCTCCTCGCCGTTCTCCTCCCGATTTCCGCCCGGGCCGAGAAATCTCCCGCCCCCGCCCTTGATCCCGGCGCGGTCAAATCCCTGCTGCACGCCTACCAGGAGGCCTTCGGTCATCCCGCCACGGGACTGCTGTATCACCATCGGCTCGATGGCCCCCGGGGCGACGCCGTCCTCAGTTCCCCGGAGGAAATCGCCCGCGGCGAAGTCCGGGGAAAATCGATGCCCTGGGGCTACGGAAGCGGCATCCAGGACATCGCGCTAGAGAACGGGCAGGTCCTCTTCGCCCTCTGCGAAGCTCACGACGCGACCGGCGACGGGGATCTCGCAGCGGAAGCGAAAAGCCTCTTCGAGTCCCTGCAAATCCTCGCCCGAATCAGCCCGGAACCCGGTTTCGTCCCGCGAGGCCCGCATCCCGACGGGAAGAGCTACTACCGCGATTCCTCCCGCGATCAGCACGCCGCCTACATCGAAACCCTGTGGCGCTACGGTCGCAGCTCCCTGGCCACTCCCGAGGACCAGGCCTTCATCGCCGAGACCCTGCACGCCATCGCCGCCCGCATGGAGCGGAACGACTGGCGCATCCTGAACGAGGACGGCAGCGCCCAGGCTCACGTCGGCTTCGGCTGGAAACAATTCACCACCGTAGGTGCCATCTCCCTCCTCAGTTCGCTGGCGCAGATCGCGGACGCGACCGGCGACCCCCACTGGAAGAAACTCTACGACCGCTACAGTGAAGAGCGGGACGGCGAACGCTGGACGAAGTGGCTCCATCCCGACGCCGTGGAAACCGGGCCACCGCTCACTCTCTACGCCAACCAGTTCACCCAAGCGCTCACCGCGCTGCGACGGCTCGAAACCGACCCGGCCCGCCAGCGACAGATCGCCGAATTCCAGCGCCGCTGGGCCGAGCGCGCCCTCGACGCCAATGTCTTCGATCCGAAAAAATGGCGTCGCCTCGACTGGGCCGGTGATCGCGACGAGGCGGCCACCCGCGCCCTCATCGAGCCCCTCGGTCTCGACCTGAACCGGGCCATCAGTGTCCTCGAACTCTACGACACCTACGACCGCCGCTGGTGGGACGAACCTGACAGCCGGACCCACGGCGTCATGCACAAGCTCTGCTACGGACTCTGCACCGTCGCCCTCCACGGTGCGCTGCTCTCCGAGGATCCCGCCCTTCGCGCCCGCGTCCGCCCCACCGTCGCCCGCATGGTGGACGAATTCACCGCCCACCAGCAGCACTACCACGGCGGCGAAAACTTCAACCGAACCGTCATCCTCGGACTCCTTGCGCTGGGTGACAGCAGCTCTCAAGATCGATGACAACAGCAGGAACGCACAACCACAAGCGGCAAGTGCGATGAAGGCGAGGTTCGTGAACTCGCGAAGCGCCGATCGTCGTTTCTTTATGATGCTCTCAATCGCGAAACTCCAATGAGGCATTGGCTCGACCTTCCACGATCTCTTTGCATCTCGACTTGCGATGAATAGCAGGCAACGACGACCGGTAGAAAATTCCGGGTCCAGCCTACCCGCTACCACGTTCGATCAGCCTTCGAACTGACCGGGCTTCAGATACGGCTTCAGCGATTCGAAACGCCATTCGATCTCGGCGACTTCTTCGGCGTTGAGGGTCAGGTCGCGGAGGATTGGTTTGTCGGGGGTACTGCCGTTGGGGCCGTATTCACGGGAGAGCCTGTTTCGCCATACGCCGCGCATTTTCAGCAGGTGGAGGCTGTAGCCGCGAAGGTCGCCGGGGAGGACTCGGGAAAGGTTCAGCATCAGGGTCAACTTGCTGTAGGCGTCTTTGAGTTTTTCGGGATCGGAACCACTGCGCATGAGTTTCCAGATGACGGCGAGGAGGTCGGCGTAGGCGCTGCGCTCGGTGACGAGGCCCTCGGTGCCGAGACGGGATTCGTAAAGCCAGCCGTAGGCGCCGCGGGCGCTGAAGACGCTGCGGATGTGGGGCGAAGCGAGCAGGGCGCGGGTGCGGCCGATGACGTCGCCGGATTCCTCCTTCACGTAGCCGAAGTTCGGGAATTCCTGCGCCAGCTCGATCAGCAGTTCGGTGGACGGCGAGACGCCGCCGCGGCGGGCGGTGGTCTGGATCATGACGGGGCGGTCGGTGATGACTTCGGCGAGGGCGCGCCAGTATTGGCGGAGGTCGTCCTGGGTCTTGCCGGTGTCGGGAGGCCGTGAGATGACGGCGACGGACGGGAGTTTCTTCGCGTGCCGGGCGTAGACGAGCATGTCGTCGGTGTCGGTTCCCTGCACGCCGAGACAAAGGGCGGTGGTCTGCAGCTTCTCGGCGGTGGCGGCGAGGACTTCCATGCCCTCGAGTTTTTCGTCACGGGTCAGGAGATCGACGCTGTCGTTCGACTGCGGCCAGATCATCCCGGGGCTCTCGCACCAATCAACGAAGAGCGCGGATCGGGTCAGCGTTTCGAAATCGACGGCACCGGTCTCGGTGTAGGGGGTGGAGAGAATGGGAAACGGGCCGCGAAACCGGGGATAGTCGGGGCTGCGGAGTTTCACGGGCACCTGCTCGGCGGCGTGGGCGCGGGGTACCGTCAGCGGCACGCCTGCGGCGGTCGCGGCTCCGGCGAGGGCGGATTTCACGAGGTGGCGGCGGGAGATCGTGTGTGGGTGATCGGCATTCATAGGAGCTTTCTCGAGGGCGGGTCAGCGATGTTCGGTTCGTTTATAGCGTCACCCCACCGGGTTAGGGAAGGACGCGATCGGTGGATCTTCCGAACTCACTTATCAGGGTTCGGCCTGGGCCGAGAGGAGTTTGGTCATGGGGGCATCCGGCTGTGGCGCCGGTTTTCAACCGGCGGATTCGCAGGGCTGGTCTGGCTTGGGACGACGGCAGGTTGGAAACCTGCCCCACATTGCACATCCGCCTCCTGCTTTCTGCACGGCATAGCACGTTCGGTCCGTCTCGTGCGAAAAGAGACCGACGCTCCTCAACTCGCTCGGGGTCACCGAGCGAAGGCCGGTCGCGGGCCGGATTGGGAGGCTTTGGCGTGTTTCCTGATCTTCGAAGAACAGCAGAAAACCCCACCCATCATCATGAGCAATCAACTATCCGGAAAGAAAATCGCCTTTCTCGCCACTGACGGATTCGAACAGGTCGAACTGACGAAACCGTGGCAAGCCATCCAGGACGCCGGGGCCGAGACGGTCCTCGTTTCCCTCGAAAACGGCGAGATCCAGGGCGTCAACCACGACGAGAAGGCCGACACCTTCCCGGTCGACCAGACGATCGACGAGGTCTCGGCCGCCGACTTCAACGGGCTCGTCCTCCCTGGCGGCGTCTTCAATCCCGACGCCCTCCGCGTGAATGACAAGGCTGTCGCGTTCGTGCGCGACTTCTTCGCCCTGCACAAGCCGGTGGCGGCGATCTGCCACGGGCCGTGGACGCTGGTCGAAGCGGACGTGGTCCGAGACCGCCGCGTCACCTCCTGGCCGAGCCTTCGCACCGATCTCCGCAACGCCGGCGCCAACTGGGTCGACGAGGAATGCGTCTGCGACGAGGGCCTGGTGACCAGCCGAAATCCCGACGACCTCCCCGCCTTCTGCTCGAAGGCGATCGAGGAATTCGCCGAAGGCAAACACGCCGCGCAGACCACCTGAAAGGCTCGTCATGTCGATTCCGGAAACCCAACACGAAATTCATCTCGCGTCCCGTCCGTCGGGCGTGCCCACGAAAGACAACTTCGAAGTGGCCGAGGCCCCCGTCCCCACGCCGGGCGACGGGGAGATCCTCGTCCGCAACGACTGGATCTCGGTCGATCCCTACATGCGGGGTAGGATGCGCGACGCCGACAGCTACGTGCCGCCTTTCCAACTCGGGGAACCGATGGAGGGCGGCTGCGTCGGCGAGGTGGTGGTCTCGAATCGCCCGGGCTTTTCCGAAGGCGACCTCGTGGTCGGCAACCTGGGCTGGCGCGAGTACTGGACCTCGGATGGCGAGGGCGTGCAGCCCATCGATCCGAGCATCGCCGAGCCGCGCCATTTTCTCGGCATCCTCGGACTGACCGGAATGACGGCCTGGGTCGGCCTGACCCGGATTGGCGAACTGAGGGACGGCGAGACCGTCTTCGTCTCGGCCGCGTCCGGCGCGGTGGGCTCGGCGGTCTGCCAGATCGCCAAGGTCAGGAACTGCCGCGTCATCGGCAGTGCCGGTTCGGCGGAAAAGATCGCGTGGCTGAAGGAGGAGGCCGGCGTGGACGAGGCCTTCAACTACCACGACACCGACGACGTCTCCGCCACGCTCGGCGAGCTGTGCCCGGACGGGATCGACCTGTATTTCGACAACGTCGGCGGGGATCATCTCGCCGGCGCCATCGATCACCTGAACGATTTCGGTCGGATCGTCTGCTGCGGAATGATTTCCGGCTACAACGACGAGAAGCCGAAGCCCGGACCCGCGAACCTTTTCAAGCTGATCGGGAAACGGATCCGGATGCAGGGATTCATCGTCCGCGATCACCAGGATGCGCAGGAGGAATTCCTCCAGGAGATGGGCCGGTGGATCGAGGACGGCCGGATCACCTGGAAAGAAACGATTACCGAGGGGCTGGAGAACGCTCCGCGCGCCTTCCTCGATCTGTTCGAAGGCGACAAGATGGGCAAGGCGCTCGTGAAGGTGTGATACCAAATCCAAGAAATCACCTGACGATTCAGGGAAGGCGAAAAAGGGGATTCAGCCTTCGGTGTTTCTCGGAAATGGTATGACCACTGGCCCGGACCGTC
>JAUIGT010000715.1 GCA_030432615.1 Verrucomicrobiia bacterium | reverse complement strand
CCCGATGGGGATTCATCTCGAATGCCAACGAGAACTGCAGGATTTGGATGGCGATATGTTTGAGGTGATCGTGGCTGGAAAGCTCATTCTCGACCACGAAAAGCTTGGGAGCCTTGGCGCTTGAAAGGTCCAGGACATAGGCGTCCGGGATATTGATCTGGACACCCTTCTTGCCAATCGTCTTCTTGATCTCCAGGTAGATGCGAGACGTTCCAAACAGCTCCGGACGAATATCCTGGATGGCCGCTTCAAGATCCTTCTCTTTCGCGAACCGCCATTCGGTGAACTTCTTCTTTCCTTGGAGGATCATTTTGGGCTCAGGATTGTTCTTATTTTCTGATGGGCAATGAATTCGGCCGATTTGCCTGTGCGCTTGATGGGGAACATCCAAACCGGCCAGTCACGGGAACGCCGAGAAAGCTTGAAAGCTCATCGAGTTTGTGGTTTTCACAAGAGGTTTGCGTTAGGCTTAGGCTGTTTTAGTAGCACCTTCTTTCCGTTTTCCGTTCAGCCAGTCGTTTCGCCAGACTCGGGAAATGGCGCGCCGATTCTTTCTTTCGCCTTTTCAATTCCGCATTGATGGGCACCATGTTTTCCGGATTCGATCGATTCAGCCTTCATGCCAACCACTCCTAACCAGAACCCCGAGCAGCTCGCGCGCGACCGAATCGACGCGCAGCTCCGGGATGCCGGGTGGGTAGTGCAGGACAAGACGGCGATCGACTTCTCCGCGGGGCCTGGAGTCGCTGTTCGCGAATACACCACCGACTGCGGCCCCGCCGACTACGTTCTTTTCATCGACGGCAAGCCCGTTGGCGTCATCGAGGCCAAGAAGGAAACCCTCGGTCAGAACCTCACCACCGTTGAAGACCAGACCGAAGGCTATGCGGCCGCGGAGCTGAAGTGGATCCAGAATACCGGCGTGCCCCTTCCGTTTCTTTACGAGGCTACCGGAGTGATCACCCGCTTTACCGATCAGCGAGACCCCAAGCCTCGCTCCCGGGAGGTGTTCAGCTTCCATCGGCCCGAGACGCTCCGCGAATCGCTTCTCGCCGGCTGTTCCCTCCGGCGCCGGCTTCACGACAATATGCCGGCGCTCGATCCCGCCGGTCTGCGTGACTGCCAGGTGAACGCCATCACCAACCTCGAGATCTCCCTCGCCAAGGCCAAGCCTCGCGCCCTGATCCAGATGGCCACGGGATCGGGAAAAACGTTCACGGCCATCACCTCGATCTATCGGCTGCTGAAGCACGCTCGCGCCCGCCGCGTCCTATTCCTGGTCGATACCCGCAACCTCGGCGAACAGGCCGAGCAGGAGTTCATTGCCTACACCCCCTCCGACGACAACCGGAAGTTTACCGAACTCTACACCGTCCAGCGCCTGGCCTCCTCGCACGTGCCGAAGGACGCCGAAGTCTGCATTTCCACCATCCAGCGGATGTATTCGATCCTCCAGGGCCGGGAGATGACCGAGGGCGAGGACGAGCACAGTCCGGCAGAGACCGGTACACCGAAACGCAAGGAGCCGTTCCCCGTGGTTTACAACGAAAAGGTCCCGCCCGAATTCTTCGATCTCATCATCATCGACGAGTGCCACCGCTCGATCTACAATCTCTGGCGCCAGGTCCTCGACTACTTCGACGCCTTTCTCGTCGGTCTGACTGCGACCCCGGACGGAAGGACCTACGGCTTCTTCAAACAGAACCTCGTCTCCGAATACACCCACGAGGAGGCCGTCGCCGACGGCGTCAACGTCCAGGGGGAAACCTACCTGATCGAGACCGAGGTCACCCAGCAAGGTGGTAAGGTGCTCAAGGGACTCGTGGAAAAACGCGAAAAGCTGACCCGACGCAAGCGCTGGGAACAGGAGGACGAGGATCGGGAATACTCCGCCAGGAAACTGGACGGCGAGATCGTGAATCCGTCCCAGATCCGCACCATCATTCGCACCTTTCGGGACAAGCTCCCCGAAATCTTCCCGGACCGGAATGACGGGGAAGGCGAGTTCCAGGTGCCCAAAACGCTCATCTTCGCCAAGACCGACTCCCACGCCGACGACATCATCAACATCGTCCGCGAGGAGTTTGACGAAGGGAACCACTTCTGCAAAAAGGTCACCTTCGGCACCGCCAAGGGCGTCAGAAAGATCACCTTCGGAGAGGGGGATGACGAGCGCCAGGTCTCCGACGAGTTCCTCGTTGAAGGTGCGGACCCGAAGTTGGTTCTAGC
>JAUIGT010000153.1 GCA_030432615.1 Verrucomicrobiia bacterium | reverse complement strand
CAGCGCGCCGGCGGCCTGGAATGCGCCATCGGGACCGGCAACGTGGGCCGCTACGACGAGGCCATCGCCCTGGCGGAGAAGGGCGAACTGGGACTCCCGGCGGACTACGCGGTGCTGGCGCCGGCGTTGAAATCGGCCGGCTATTTCAACGGGGTCTTCGGGAAATGGCACCTCGGTTACGAGCCCAAGTTCAGCCCGCTGGAGCAGGGTTTCGATCGCTTCACCGGCTTCCTCGGGGGCAACGTCGAGTATTTCGAGCACTACGAGACTTCCGAACTGGAGGTCTACGTGAAGGGGCGCGAACCCATCGATCGCGAGGGCTACCTGACCGATCTCATCACCGAGGACGCCGTCGCTTTCCTCGATGAACGGGCGGCGGAACCGCAGACGCCCTTCTTCCTCTACCTGCCCCATGGCGCGCCCCACTTTCCCTTCCAGGGCCCGGGGGATCGCGAGCCGAAGCGGACGGCGGAAAACTGGATGGACGGCACCCGCAGCAACTATGTCGCCATGCTGGAATCGCTCGACGCCGGCGTCGGCAGGGTCCTGGAAACGCTGGAAAAGAATGGCCAGGCGGAGAACACGATCGTGATCTTCACCAGCGACCACGGCGCCATGCCTCCCGGGCTCAACACCCCGTGGCGCGACTACAAGAGCACCACCTTCGACGGTGGACTGCGGGTTCCCTGCCTGGTGCGCTGGCCGGGCGTGATCGAACCCGGCAGCGTGTCCCACCAGGTCGGCACCCTCATGGACCTGACCGCAAGCTTTCTCCGCATCACCGGCGCCGAGCCGTCCGACGGCAAGCCGCTCGACGGGATGGACATTCTCGACCATGTCCTGGCAGGAAAACCGGAGATTCCGCGCACCCTCTTCTGGCGCTATCGGCGCGGCGACCTCACCTGGTGGGGCGCCCGCGACGGAACGCTGAAACTGGTGCGCAAGCAGGAGGGCGACGCGGTCGAGGAATGGATGTTCGATCTCGCCGACGATCCCACGGAAACGAAGAACCTCACCGGTGCGCGGCCCGAGGACTATGGCGCCCTGCAGCGCAAGCTCCTGAAGTGGGAGCAGGAAGTAAGACCGTGGCGCTGAGGAATCCCGGCACGACGGCGATGCAGTTTGCATGATGCCGGTTGCTCTCCGCGACCGATCGGGAATGCGTGGGGTCGGGTGGTTGGCGACGTGATCCGTTGGCAGTCAGGCAATGGTGCCGATCGATCGCGGGCTTGGCAAAGTTGATGCGATGAAAGGGGGAGAAACCCTCGAATTCAATCTCAACCCCTGTTTTTCCCATGCCGATCACTTTCAAGGCCGAAACCGCCGACAATCTCATCACCTTCGTGATGTCGGGCAAGCTGACCCGCGAGGACTACGAAAACTACCTTCCCAAGCTCGCCGATTTCATCGAAAGCCACCACGGGATCGCCGTCTACGTCGAGATGATCGATTTCGAGGGCTGGACCCTCGGAGCGCTCTGGGACGACGTGAAGTTCGACGCCCAGTATGCCGATTGCATCAGCCGCGTGGCCATGGTCGGCGAGAAGAAATGGCAGAAGTGGATGGCCGAGTTCAGCAAGCCCTTCACGACTGCCGAGGTGAAGTACTTCGACCTGGACCAGCGCGAGGAAGCGCTCGAGTGGGCGCGCGCCGCCGAGCCGGCGGCCGCGACCGGCTGAGCGGACAGAAAGAGGAAGGTGGCGCGGGATGGAATCCCGCGTACGGCGGCAGTGAGGCAATCGCCGGTTGCAGTCTCGGCGCGAGGCGCTTTTTTCTCCCCTCCCGAGAAAACGGCCCCACCGATCGACCCATGACCACTGCAGCTGCTGCCTCTTCCGCCCGCGAACAGCTCGAACAGCTCACCCGCGGCACCGCGCAGGTGATCAGCGAGAAGGAACTGCTCGCCAAGCTGGAGCGCGGCAAGCCGCTGCGCGCCAAGCTCGGTGTCGATCCGACTTCGCCCGACCTTCACCTCGGCCACAGCGTGGCGCTGGAAAAACTGCGGCAGTTCCAAGAACTCGGGCACCACGCGGTGCTCATCATCGGCGACTTCACCGCCATGATCGGGGATCCCAGCGGGCGTTCCAAGACCCGACCCCAGCTCTCCCGCGAGGAGGTTCTCGCCAACGCCCGGACCTACACCGACCAGGCCTTCAAGATTCTCGACAGGGACAGGACCGAGATCGTCTTCAACGGCGAGTGGTTCAACCAGATGACTTTCGCCGAAGTCATCCAGCTCAACGGCCGGGTGACCCTGCAGCAGATGCTCCAGCGCGAGGATTTCAAGAGTCGACTCGCCAAGGACCAGGAAGTCCGGCTCCACGAGATCCAGTATCCGATCGTCCAGGGCTGGGATTCGGTGATGGTGAAGGCGGACGTCGAACTCGGCGGCACCGACCAGCTGTTCAACATCCTCGTCGGACGCGACCTCCAGAAGGCCGAGGGCCAGGAGCCGCAGGTGGTCATGTGCGTGCCCATTCTCGAGGGACTCGACGGGGTCCAGAAGATGAGCAAGAGCCTCGACAATTACGTCGGCGTCAGTGAGGAGCCGGGCGAGATGTTCGGCAAGCTGATGAGCATTTCCGACGACCTGATGGCCCGCTACTACCTGCTGTTGCTGGGCGAGGATCTCGATCCCGGCGCCCACCCCATGGAAGCCAAGAAGACCCTCGCCGAGAAGATCACCGCCCGCTACCATTCGGACGAGGCCGGTCGGCAGGCCCGGGAAAACTGGGAGGCGCTCTTCAGTCGCAAGGACGCGGATGCCGCCGACCTTCCTGAATTCGCCCTCGGCGAGCGCCGCGATGTCGTCGGCGTGGTCCAGGCCGCCTTCGAATCGCTCGGAGAACCGAAATCGGGCGGCGACGTTCGCCGGCTCATTCAGCAGGGCAGCATCCAGCTCGGCGGCGAAAAGCTGACCGATCCCAAGGCCGAGCCATCCTGGTCTGCCGGCCAGGTGCTCAAGCTGAACAAGAAGCGCTCGGTGAGGCTGGTCTGAGGAGTGTGGGGCAGGTTTTCAAGCTGTCTCGATCAAGCCCGGCCGATCCGGTCGATAGAGGGCATCTTTTCCCGCCCGCGTCCCGTTCTTCTTTCCGAGGAACGAAAAAAGTCCAAGGTTCGTCCAGTGGAAAGATGTCGCCTGGCGCTCGCGCTGGTGCGGACGTGGCGGAAGCCATTCGAGTGTCGGGATTTTGGGCAGTCGTTTCCCGGTGACGGGAGATCCCTCGGCTTCGCTCGGGATGACAAGAGGGAGGAGAGCTGGGCGAGAGTCGATCGCGGCAAATTCGGAACTCCGGGTTTCTGCGATTTCATTTTCCCTTGAAAGGCCAAGGCCCGTCCCGGTGTAGTGAAGGGAACCATGAAATCGAAGCCCTCCCGCTGGAACTACCTGCTCGCCTCCGCGGCCATCGCCGTCGCCTTCTGGGGCTACTGGCTTCGCTTTTGCCAGGCGCAGACCACCGCGGTCGAGGCGCGGATCGCCGTCCTCGCCGAGCGGACTGATTTCGCCAGCCGGCTCGCTCTCGCGGCCCTGGAACGAACGAAGCACGAGGTTCGCTACGATCCCGCCTACGTCGTCCTCGATTATCCCGGGGGCGATGTGCCCGCCGACACCGGCGTCTGCACCGACGTGGTGGTCCGCAGCTACCGGGCGCTCGGCATCGACCTGCAGAAAACGGTCCACGAAGACATGGCGTCCGCGTTTTCCCGGTATCCCCAGCTCTGGGGGCTGAACCGCCCCGACCGGAACATCGACCACCGGCGGGTGCCGAACCTGCAGACCTTTTTCACCCGGCACGGGCAAGCGCTCGAGGTCGGCGACGACAAGGCCGATTACCAGGTGGGCGACCTCGTGGCCTGGGATCTCAACGATCAGGGGCTCTGGCACATCGGGATCGTCGTCGGCGAGGACGCCTTCGTGCACAACATCGGCGCGGGACCGGTGCTCGACCGCGGCCTCTTCCAGTGGAAGGTGATCGGCCACTATCGCTATCGGCCGGTCGGGAATTGAGCGGAAGTTTCGCGAGCCGGAATCTCTTGCGCGAACGGAAGGATCGCTGGCAGAAAGAGCCCCAGGGATTCATCTCCGGGGCTCGCGGGTGGCAACGCTTCGGCACCCTCCCGGTAGGAATGCTGGCGGCCTGAGACACCGACTTTCCGCCGGCGATCTGGAACGATGAACCGCGGGTTGGAAAACCCGCGCCACACTGGCCCTCACGCCGCCTTCTTCTGCTCGGCGGCCTTGGCCTTCGGCTGCACCTTCTTCACCTCGTAGCCCTTCTTCCGCAGCAGATCGACCACGCTGTCCTTGCCCACGAGATGGGCGGCGCCGACGAGAAACATCACGTTTTCCGAGCCCTTGATCGCCTTTTCGACCTCGGGCACCCAGTTGGCGTTGCGCTCGGTGAGGAGCAGCTCGCGGAACTTGCTGTCGTCCTCCATCTCCTCGTTCATCACCCGGTCGATCTCCTCGGCCTCGCCCCGGTGCCAGGCGGCGATGATCTTGCCGATCGTCTCCGGCATCTTCTCGACCTCGTCGAGCGTCTTGCCCAGCAATTCCTCGATCTCCTCGTCCGGGATCCCGTCGAAGCGCGTCATCTGGAACTCGATCGTCTCCAGGCCGCTCACCGGTTTCCCGTCCTCCTTCGCCTTCTGGTAGTAGACCAGTTCCAGTCCCAGGTCGGGCCGGGCGTTCATCCGCATGGCCTCCAGCGAGCTGATCGACAGCAGGATCATGCCCGGCTTCATGCGCGGCAGGGCCAGGGCCATCATCTTGCCGGTGGGGTGCGTCTCCAGGTAGTCCCGGACCCGGTCGATCAGGTCCGTGCTGAGGTGGGCGTCGAGCGAGTCGTCCGGCCCGTACATGCCCAGCTGCTGCATCTGCATCATGCCCTGCGGGGACATCATGTCGCCCATGTCGATCTCCATCACGAGCGCCTCGCTGTCCTCGTAGACCTGGTCATAGACCGGCGAGAGCGGGTAGTCCTCCTCCCGCAGGAGGTGCACCGAGCCGGCGAGGTAGACGGTGTTGTCGCCGTCGGACACCGACCAGACCGAGCCCACCCGGTCCTCCACCGGCACGCTCGCGGCTTTCCCCTCGTCTTCCGCCGTCAGCAGCGCCGAGCCCCCCAGGGCGACGGTGAGGGAGGAAAGGATCGAGCGAAACCAGGGCGCTCGGGGCGGGGAGAAAAAACGGGCGGAAAGGGAGGAGAGGGACGGTTTCATGGAGATTTTCGGACTGGATTCCCGGCATCGTAACTGGAACGATGAATGCCCGCCACTCCAATCGGTCACTCCCTTGGCAAATCGAACGAACCCATCCATGAAACCCCCGCCCTTCGTCGCTTCCGTCCTGTTTCCCGTCCTCGGCCTCGTTCTTGCCGCGCCGCTTTCCGTCTCCGCCCAGACCCCGCCGTCCGCCGCCGATCCCGCCTGGAAAAAGCACGTCGTCTTCGAGGGCTTCCCCTGCGCCACCGCCAACGCCGCCGACTACAACGGTGATGGAAAGATGGACATCGTCGCCAGTACCGGCGGCAAGGTCCGCCTCTTTGCCGCGCCCGACTGGACCGAGACCGTCATCCACGTCTTCGACAAGCTCGGCCGCCAGTGCATTCACAGCGAGGTCTTCGATGTCGATGGCGACGGAGATCCCGACTACCTCGGCGGCCACTCCAAGGGCCCCGTCTTCTGGCTGGAAAATCCCGGCGGGGGCAAGACTGGTCCCGGCCCCGGCGGCCAGTGGACCCGGCGCATCGTTGAGCCGGACATCAACGGCTTCCACTGCCTCCTGAAGGCCGACGTGAACAAGGACGGGAAGGTCGATCTGCTCATCAACAACTTCGAGCCCAGCGGTCCCCTCGCCGACACCATGATCTGGTGCGAGATCCCCGATGATCCCCACAAGGCCGAGCGCTGGACCCGGCACGCCTTTGCCGACGGGGACGCCCGCGGCGGCAGCCACTACCTGGGCTTCGGTGACCTGAATGGCGACGGCTGGGGCGACATCGCCGCCGGCGCCAAGGGCGCTCCCTTCGAGGACGGCAACTGGTTCGCCTTCTGGACCAGTCCCGGCAGCGCCGAGGGAGTGAAACAACCGTGGAAGAAGACCGTCCTCGCCACCGGCCAGACCGCCGCCACCAACATCCACCCCGCCGACCTCAACGGCGACGGAAAGACCGACCTCCTCGCCTCCCGCGGCCACGGCTTCGGCCTGCTCTGGTTCGAGGCCCCCGACTGGACGATTCACGAGATCCACGAGACGCCCGAGGGCCCCCATTGCCTCACCGTCGTCGATCTCGACGGCGACGGCGACACCGACGCCGCCACCGTCGCCAAGGATTCCCGCTGGGCGCTCTGGTACGAGAACGACGGCCAAGGCAACTTCACCCCCCACCTGATCGACGGTGACCAGGCCGCCTACGACATCCGCGCCATCGACATGGACGCCGACGGCGACCCCGACCTCGTCGTCGCCGGCCAGAATTCCAAGAATGTCGTCTGGTATGAGAATCCGGTGAAGTGAGCGCCGTGACATCCCGGCCGTGAGCCCGGCCTCTCCGTCCGCCCACCCGGGGACAACAAAAACCCCGCCCACCGTTGGAAACCCGTTTTCCGTCGGGGAAAGCGCCTCTGTCAGCGTGGAGAACCGCTTCCGGAAGATTCGGAGCACGTTCTCAAGCGTCTGGACGCGTTTACCCGCTCCCGCACCCCAGCCAGGGTCGATCCAACAGGGTTCAGTGTTCCACCTGAACAATAATGAACAATAAAGGGACGGGTCATTTATTAGAAAAGTGCTTGCCTCCATCGATCATGCTCGCTATTGTTTCCCCCATGAGACAAGCCCGGTTGATCCGTGAAGAAGGGGATGCCTTCTACCACTGCATGTCGCGGGTGGTGGATAAGCAGTTCATCTTTCGGGACGAGGAGAAGGGGTATTTCCGGAAGTGGATGCGGAAGCTGGAGGCGTTCCACGGGGTGGAGGTGGTCACTTACTGCCTGATGTCCAATCACTTCCACCTGTTGGTCAGGGTGCCGGAGCGGGAGAGCCTGCCGAAGCTGACGCCGGAGGCGCTGCTGGAATTGCTGCCGCTGCTTTACAACGACACCCAGAGCCTGGGGATACGGCAGGAGATCGAGCGGGCGCAGGCCTCGGGGGACGCGCGGTGGACGAGGCGGATCCTGGAGCGTTACGAGTCGCGGCGCGGGGATCTGTCGGTGTTTCTCAAGGAGTTGAAGCAGCGCTTCACCCAGTGGTACAACCGGCGGAAGGGGCGCCGGGGAACGCTGTGGGAGGATCGGTTCAAGAGTGTGCTGGTGGAGGGCTCGGAGGAGGCACTGCTGACGATGGCGGCCTACATCGACCTGAATCCGGTCAGGGCGGGCCTGGTGAAAGACCCGAAGGACTGTCCGTGGTGCGGTTACGGGGAGGCGGTGGCGGGGAAGCGCCTGGCGCGCAAGGGGTTGGGCATCATCCTGGAACAGACGAGCTATGGAGTGAATCGCAGGATCACGTGGGCGAACACGGCGCCGAAATATCGGCTGTTGCTCTACGGGCAAGGGCAGGAGGAGGAAGCGGATCCTGACTACGGAAAGAAAGGCCGGCGCGGGTTCAGCCTGGAGCGGATCGAGGCGGAGATCGAACGGGGTGGGAAGCTGTCGGTACCGGAAATCCTACGCTGTCGGGTACGGTATTTCTGCGACGGGGCGGTATTCGGGAGCGTGGAATTCGTGAATTCCATCTTCGAGGCGGAGCGATGGCGCTACGGGCCGAAACGAACGAGCGGGGCGCGCAAGATGCGGGGCGCGGACTGGGGGGAGTTGCGGACGTTGCGCGACCTGCGCAAGGGGGTGATCGGGAGGTAGAAGAAAGAGGGGCGCAGGTAGGCGGGTTGGAATCCCGCTCGGACAGGCACGAGATGAAATCTCATGCCACGGGGATGCGTTACAGCCTCGATAGCCGATGAGGTAAAATTATGGAAAAAGTGGTTGATCTTAATTTCTGATTTATCTTCTGCGGAAGGTCTCCTACGTTGGACGAATCATCTCCCCCTGGTTTTCTTCCCTTGGTGGGCCTGATTGGGCGGGCGAGGCTCGGCAAGCGGTCGCCCAGGCTCAAAGGCCGCGCCTTTCCGCCATGTCGATCCTTGATCATCGCCAGTCTGAAAGATCGGTTGTTCCACGCGTGGAGGTTCGCTCTTTCGATCAGTTGGGGCCCGGGGAGATCGAGGAATGGAAGCGCGTCCAAGAGAGGAGCGCGGCGCTGGAGAGTCCGTTTTTCCGCCCGGAATACATCGCCCTGCTGAGCGAGATCAGTCCGAATATCCAGGTGGGGGTAATCAGGGAGAAGGAGGCTCCGGTGGGGTTTTTCCCGTTTCACGAGATCCGGGCCGGGGTCGCGGTGCCGCCCGGGGATTGTCTCTCCGGTCTCCATGGATTGATCGCGGCGGAGCGGGGCGCGGGAGTCGATCCCGGGGAGCTGCTGGAGCGCCTCGGTCTGCATTCGTGGAGTTTCAGCCACCTGGCTCCGGGGCAGGCGCTGTTCGAGCCGTTCGTCTTCGAGTACCAGGAATCACCTTCCCTGGTGGTGGACGAGGGTTTCGACGCCTACCTGGAACGCCGGAGCGACCGGGGGCACACCAATCGCAACATCCTGAACGCGGAGCGAAAAGCGCGATCGCTGGCGCGGCGGGAGGGCCGGATTCGCTTGGAGATGGACATCCGGGATCCGGAACTGGTGGCGCGCCTGGTTTCCTGGAAACGACTCCAGATGAAGCTGACGCATCGCCGGGACCTGTTCATTGGCTGCCCCTGGGCTCGAAGTTTCCTGGATCGGTCGCTCGCGCTGAAGGGTGACGATTTCCGTGGCCAGCTATCGACCCTGTTCGTGGATGATCGGCCGGTGGCGGCGCTTTTCGGGCTCCGCTCGAGGCGGGTGTTGCACGGATTGTTCCTCGGTTTCGATCGTGAGCTGGCGCGGTTCAGCCCGGGGATCCTCCTGCTGGTGGAGATCGCGCGGCGGATGAACGAGGTCGGTCTGACGCAGTTGAACCTGGGGAAGGGGAGTGAATTCTACAAGCAGACGCTGAAATCGGACTCGCCCGTGGTGGGGGTGGGTCGATGGTCCCGGTCTCCTCTGATCGGGCGGCTGCATCGCGGACGCTACCGGATGCGGGTCGGGCTGGCGCGCTCGGCGGCCGGGCCGGCTCTTCGCGGAGCCTGGGGTGGACTGCAGCGGACGGCGGACCGTCTTCTGCGCCGGAGCGAGGGAGCGTCCTCGGTGGCGTGGCCGATCAAGGCTCGCGGGGAAGGGAATTGATCGGCGTCGGCGGGACCTTCGCCTCCTCCTTTTACTACTCGGTCACGAAGGTATCGGTGGCGGGGCGGTCGAAGTCGGCGACGCGCGGGGGCGATTTCTTCGACGCGGCGAGGTCGAGGTAGGCTTCGATGCCGTCGGCGAGGGCTTCGGCGAATTTCTCCCGCCACTCGGGGTCGTGGATCCGCCGGGCCTCGACCGGGTTGGTGAGAAATCCGCACTCGACGAGAACGGCGGGGACTTCGCAGTGACGGAGGACGGCGTAGCGGGCGCGTTTCACCCCGCGATCGAAGGAGCCGGTCCTGCCCAGGAGGGTGTGGTGAAGGGTATCGGCAAGCACGAAGCTGGCGGGCTCGACCTCGGCGCCCTCGGACTCGCGGCGATCGAGGATGGCGTCGGGCGCTTTCCCGGTCGTCGGGCAGCCGAGCGGGGGAATGGCATAGACCTCGATGCCCTGGGCGGAAGGGCGCCACTCGGCGGAGTTGAAGTGGACGCTGATGAAGATGGGGCTCTCGTAGTTCCTGGTCATGGCGGGCCGCTCGGCGAGGGTCGCGAAGAAGTCCGAGAGTCGGCTCTGGACCACCTTCACCTCTCGCTTTTCCAGGATGCGGCGGGTGCGGTTGACGAGGTCGAGGGTGTAGTCCTTCTCGTAGCCGTAGGCGCTGCGCCCGCCCTTGTCGTAGCCGCCGTGGCCGGGGTCGAAGACGACTGTCCTGACGGGTCCCGGGAGCTTGACCGAGGTGGGATCGAAGGCGGGCGCGAGGGTCGTCTTCACGTCGAGGGTGGCGACGAAGGGCTCGCCCTCGTGCAGCTGGACGGGAAAGGACAGCCAGTGTCGGGCGCCATCGATGATGGCCTCGCGGGTGCCGACTTTCACGAGAAGCTGGTGGTCATCGCCGGTGTAGGCGATCTCCAGCGGGTTGTCGCGCGTCTCCTTCGCCCGTTGCATCGCGTAGGCGGTGGCGACCTCCTCGAGCGCGACGTGTTCGCGTTCAGCGATTTTTTTCGTCGCTTTCCAGTCCGCGTGCAGGAGCCACGGGATCAGGACCGCGACGATCGCCAGGATCCGAAGTGAGTGCGGGGATTTCATTGCCAGGCTCATCGGTCGGTAGCCGCGGGAGCACATGCCGCGTTGGGTTCCGGTTTCCCACCGAAGAAGCCGGCGGACGAGCGCGAACCATGATCCGGACGGTTCTCCGGGGAAGGAAGCGGAACGGCAACATCCTACCACGAAGGGTTGAGAGGCGAAAAAGGGGATTTTGGAGCTGGTCCGACGCTTCGTTGATCCCGATCTACGGAGCGGGATTACCGCCTCGCCGGGTCTCGCGACGATGGTTCGCCAGGGCGGGGCCGGCGGAGACGAGGAGACTGGTACCGCCGTAGAGCAGGAGGACGAAGAGGACGCCGGCTCCGAAATCGGCGGCGGGTCCCTCGAGCGCGAAGAGGGAGGCGGCGATGAGGAGACCGAGATTGATGTTCTTCATGCTCGATTCGATGGCCAGGGTAGTGATGTCGCGCGGCGGGAGTTTCAGCCACCACTGCGCGATGCCCTGGATGACCAGCTGGATGCCGATGCAGTAGCCGATGACGAGGAGGAGAATCCGGGGTCCATAGGCGCCGGGATCGATCCGACCACTGCCGAGCGATCCCACGACCAGCACGGACAACACGACGAGACTGCCGCGAACTGTCCACTTGGAAATGGCGATTCCGTGCCGGGTAGACTTTCCGAGCGCCATGCCAACGCCGAGGGGCAGGAGCAGATAGAGGGCGATTTCCCGGACGATGCTGCCGGTCGGCATGGGGATTTCCGGCGGGAGGACATCGGACGCGAACCAGCGCAGGATCAGGGGGGCGGTCAGCAGCGCAGTGAGGGTGAGGAGACCGGTCAGCGCGATCGAAAGCGCGGCGTTCCCTTTTCCCAGGTAGGTGTAGACATTCGACATCGATCCACCCGGCAGGGCCGCGAGGAGGAAAAACCCCACCGCGATCTGCGGCGGCAAGTCGAACGCGCGGGTGAGCCCCAGTGTGAGCAGGGGAATCCCGACCAGTTGGTAGAGCGCGCCGGCGAGGATGGGTCGGGGTTCCCGCACGATCTCCACGAAATCCCGGAACCGCATCACGGCGCCCATGCCCACCATGGCCAGGACCAGTTGGGTGGAGGCCACGAGGTGATGGTACTTCGGATACTGTTCGAGGAGATCACCGAGCACGATTCGTCAAGCTACCCCCGATCGGCGAAATCGCCTGCGGGAAAGATGGGGCTGGCCGGGGAGACGGCAGGGTCGCGGTCCTGCCACTGGGACTTCAAATCTCGGGAAACGGGCGGCTTCACGTGAAAGTGGCGACTCCGAATCACGCTGTCGTCGAAACCGGGAGAGAAACCCGCGACCGTTCCCGGTCAGTCGAGAGCGAACCACTTGGACCTGGATGAACTGTGCTTCTTCTCCCGCTGCCCCCTGGTGATTCGCCACGAGCCATTGCCGCGTTTCGGGCTTCGTGGTCGGCGGAATCTGGATGGGGCGGACTCGATCGATCTCTCCCCGAAACGGTTCGCCTCCTGAAAGGTGGAATAGGTGAGGTGCTCCGCTCAGGATTCCTGAAACAGATCGGGGAAGAGAATCGCCAGCACGATCACCACCGCGAAATAGGTTCCGACAGCGAGGATCCCGATGAGGACGGCGAGCAGTCCGGAACCAGCGTTCCAGCCGCGTTTGGTGATGGTCATCATCGAGAGGCCCTAGGAGAGCCCGCCACATAGTCCACCCTGC
>JAUIGT010000152.1 GCA_030432615.1 Verrucomicrobiia bacterium | reverse complement strand
GATCCCACCGATGAGCGCGAGTGGAAGGTTCACCAAGACCAGCAGCGCCACGCGGAACGAGCCGATCGCCAATTGCAGGATGATGAACATGATGAGCAGGACCAGACCGCTGAAGAGGAGAATCGTCCGGCTCGCGTTCTGTTGGGCCTCGAACTGCCCGCCGTAATTTACGGAATAGCCGTGCTTCCGGACGATCGGGTCCACGAGCAGCTGGACCTCCCCCACCAGGTCACCGAGGTTGTAGCCCTCCTCGACGTTGAGCGTGACCACCGCTTTCCGCTGCGCGTTCTCGCGGGCGATGAGGTTGGAGGTCATCTCGGGGCCGATGTCGGCCACTTCGTTGAGCCGCACCATCGCCCCCCCCTGCCCGCGGAGGAGGAGCTGGTTGAGGTCCCGCAGGTCGTCGCGTTCCTCATCCACCAAGCGAACCGCGAGGTCGTAGCGCCGCACGCCCTCGTTGATCTCGTCCACCGCGACACCGTAGACCGCGTTGCGGACCTGCCGGGCGGCATCCCTCGGCGTCAGTCCATAGGCGGCAAGGTCGGCGGGGCGGTAATCGACCGGCAGCGACTGGATCATCACTTCCCGGTTGGCGGCCACATCGCGGGCCCCGGAGAGCGGCTTGAGCACACCCTCGATCTCCTTGGCGATCGTGCGCAAGGTCGCGAGGTCGTCGCCATAGACGTTGATCGCGATCGCGGCCGGCGTGCCGGACAGGATGTGGCTGAGCCGGTGCTCGATCGGCTGGCCGATGTTGGTGGTGATGCCGGGCACCTTCTCGAGGATCGCGCTGACCTGCTGCCGGACCTCCTCCTTGCGGAAGCCGGGCTTCAGGGTGACGTCGATCTCCGAGTTGCTGACCGGTTCGGCGTGCTCGTCGCGCTCGGCGCGGCCGGTGCGGCGGGTAACGCTGCGGACACCCTCCAGGGCAAGCAGTTGCTCCTCGATCGCGCCGGCCATCCGGTCGCTGGCCTGGAGTGAGGTACCCGGAGGGGCGAACAGGCCCACGGTGAAGGTTCCCTCGTTGAACTCAGGGAGGAACGAGCGGCCGAAGGTGGAAGCGAGCCCGAGTGCCAAAAGGGTCGCCGCCACCGCACCGCCGAGCACCAGCTTGCGATGCTTCACCGCCCACCGGACGGTCGGTTCATAGACGCCCTTGAGCCAACGGACCACGGGAGTGTCCTTCTCTCCGGCCTCATCGCTCCGTCCCTTCATGAGGAACCGACACATCGCCGGGGTGACCGTCAGCGCCACCGCCAGCGAGGCGATGATCGAGACGCCGAAGGCGATCCCGAGCGGCCGGAAGAAGCGGCCCTCGATTCCCTCGAGGAACATCAGCGGCAGGAAGACCAGTACGATGATCACCGTGGCGAAAACCATCGCCGGACGGATCTCATTGCTCGCGTCGAGGATCACGTCGAGTCGCGGCCGTCGCTCCGAAGGGGGCCTCGCGGCGTTCTCGTTGAGGCGCCGGAAGACGTTCTCGACGTCGATGATCGCGTCGTCGACCAGGCTTCCCACCGCGATGGCGAGGCCGCCGAGGGTCATGACGTTGACCGTCATGTCGAGCCAGTCGAGCACCAGGATGCCGACGGCCAGCGAGAGCGGGATCGCGGTCAGCGTGATGACCGTGGTGCGGACATTGAGCAGGAACAGGATCAGGATCACCGCGACAATGATCGCGGCGTCGCGCAGGGCGTGGATGACATTGTTGACCGAGAGGTCGATGAAGTCGGCCTGCCGGAAGATCTGACGATTCACGTGCAGCCCCTCGGGCAGCGAGGGCCCCAACTCGTCGAGCATCGCGTCGATGCGCTCGGTGATGGCGAGGGTGTTGGTTCCGGGCGCCTTCTGGATGGTCATCACCACCGCCGCGGAGCCGCCGTCCGCCCCGGTCCCGCGTTTCGGCGCCGGGCCCATGCGGACCTCGGCGACGTCGCCGATCGTCACCGGGAACTGGTCGTGGTATTTGATCACCGTGCCCGCGATGTCCGCCACCGAGCGCACGCGGCCGCTCTGCCGGACCGGCATCTCCAGCGAATCGACATTCGGGAGGTAGCCCGCACTCAGGGTGCTGTGCGAGGCGCCCGCGGCCTCGGCAACATCCTCGACCGTGAGGTCGTAGAGGCGCAGGTCGTCCTGCCGGACGAGCACCTGGTATTCCGGGAGTTCGCCGCCGATCACCGAAACCTGCGAGACGCCGGCGATCGCAAGCAGCTTGTTGCGGAGATCGTATTCGGCGAAGGAACGGAGCTCCATCGCACTCCGCTCCCCGCCGGGCGAGGAAACCGCGAGCAGCATGATTTCCCCGGTGATCGAGGTGATAGGGGTCATCTCCGCGTGGGCGTCGGGCGGCAGGTCCTGGCGGACCGAATCGAGCCGCTCGGAGACGAGCTGGCGCGCCGTCATGATGTCCGTGCCCCACTCGAACTCGACGTAGGCGATCGACAGACCGATGGCGCTCGAGGTGCGCACCCGGCGGACACCCGGCATGCCGTTGACCGAGCTTTCGATCGGGAAGGTGACATACTGCTCGACCTCGTCCGCGGCCAGGCCGGGCGACTCGGTCATGATGACGACCGTCGGCGCGTTCAGCTCGGGGAACACGTCGACGGGAGTCCGGGGAAGGCGCAGCGCGACGACCACCAGCAGCATGCCCGCGGCCAGCAGGACCAGCGACGCGTGGACCAGCGAGAACTTGATCAGCCGGGAGAGCATCAGTGTTCCTCGTGGTAGGTTCCGTCGGCGTGGAAGTGACCGCCCTTCTGGCTCGTGCCGCTCTGGGAGGAAGCGAGCTTGAGTTCGTAGACCCCCTCCAACACGACCTCGTCGTTCGGCCCGATCCCGCTCTTCACCTCGACCCAGCGGCCGTCGTCGATCCCGAGGTCGGCCTCGACCCGGATCGCCTTGTTCGGATCCATCGGATCACGTCGGAAGAAGACATGGGTGATGCCGTCCTTCGCCACCGCCGAGCGGGGAATGGCGAGCACCGGCCCACCGGTCGAGGAAGTCACGACTTCGAGGAATGCCGACACCCCGGGACGCGCCCACGGGCGCTTCTCCAGCGGGTCGGCGAAGAGCGTGATCGTGCGCTGCGACGGGTCGGCGTCGATGCCGAGCGTCAGTTCTGCGGGCAGCGAATCGTTGAGATCGCCGCCGTTACCTTGGTGAGGAACGATACTCGCCGACTGTGCCTTTTCGAGCTTCTCAAGGTCGCTCTGCAAGCCAAGGGCGCGGAAGCGGATCTTCGAGGGATCGACCGTCGTGAGTACCAGCGAGGTTTCGTCGACAAAGCTTCCATCGGTGATCGCAAGCGACTCGACGATGCCCGGTTCGATCGCCTTCGCATCGATCCAGCCGATGCTCTGGTAGCGGGGCACCGAGCGGCCATCCATGTCGACCGAGGTGAGCAGGTCGTCGGGGCTCAGGGCATTCTCTTCGGGCCCTCCGTAGGTATTGAGGATGTTGGTCGCGGTCGCCAGGGCGGCGTTGAGTTCGGCTTGTTGGCGGGCCAGCTCGGTCCGGAGCCCGGTGGCCTCCGACTCGAGATCCGCCCGCTTGAAGTCCGCCCGGGTGAGCGCCTCGATCCGTGCTTCCAGCGCCTCGGATTTCAGCGAGGCCTGATCGTAGCTCGCACGTGCCAGGTCGATGCGCGACTGAAGTTCCAGCCACTGCGGCGACTGAAAACGGAACAGCAGTGTGCCGGGTTCCACCGCCTGCAACTGGTCGACTTCGAAGCGCACCTGCGCCGGCACCAGGAGCCGGTACTCGTGCGTGGCGAGCGGCTTGAGCTCGAACGATCCGGGCACACGCAAGGTGTCGGCCACCTGACGGCGCTCGACCTTCGCGAAGGTGATGCCGAGGTTGCTGCGGACGGTGGCGGGAATGTCGATGCGGTTGGTGGGAGCTTCGCCGGTCTCTTCAGAGGCGGCTTCGCTGTGGTCGTCTCCGCGGTCGCACGAGGCGGAAGCCACGATCAACGCAGCGAGTGGAATCCATCGGTAGTGGGAAGATTTCATCGTTGAGAAAGGGTCATTTGGTTTGGGCCGCCAGTCGGTCGGGACCGAGCAGATGGCGGACTTCGTTCTGGGTGGTGCTCTCCTCGAGACGCACCTCGATCAGGTCGAGTTTGGCTTCGTGGGCACGGACAAGGCTTTCCAACAGGACGAGGCTGCCGCCTTCGCCGAGTTCGAGCAGGCTCTGCGAGTCCTCGATCTGCCGGTCGACCAGTGGCACGACGTTCGAGTCGAGCGACTGCCGGCGCGACTGCGCGCCGGAGAGCCGGGCCCGCATCGCGGCGAGCCGTCCTTCGGTGCGTTCCACCTCCGTCTCGAATGCGGCGCGGGCGACCTCGCGCTCGGCCTTGGCCGCGGCGATGCCACCCTTGTTCGAGTTGAGGATGGGAATCGGAATCCCTCCGATCACGCCTACCTTCGACTGACCCTGGTCGGACTCGTAGTTCGGACCGAGTTCGAGGTCGGGGAACTGCTTGCGGATCTCCCGCATCAAGGTGAGTTCGGCCACCTCGTAATCGCTCCGCAGACGGATCAGCGTCGGGTTCGTTTCTGCCAGGGCACCACGTTCCTTGCCGCTTCCGGACGAAAGGGTGGGAACCAGCGAAGCCGGAGCCGTGGGCGAGATGCCCATCAGCGACCGGATCTCCTGTTCATCCTCCTTCACCTGGCCGCGAAGCCGAGCGACGTCCGCCTTGCGGCTCTCCTGCTCGATCTTGAACAACGCCGACTCGGTGCGGGGCAATTCGCCGCCCTCGGCCAATTTGCCGGTGGTTTCGACCACCGAATCGAGCGAGCCGACGATGCGTTCGACCTCTTCCAGGCGGAGACGGTTGGCGGACCAGGTCAGCCATGCCTCGCGCAGGTCGCGGAGCGTCCTCCACTCCTCTTCCGCCACGCGGGCGAGTTCCGAGTGAAGCGCCGCCTCCGCCCGGGATTTCTCCACCGAGAGCCGGCCGGAGATCGGGATGGTCAGCGACAGCGCGGAACCGACGAACCAAGGATGCGGCACGCTCTCGGTGACCTTGAGCACGTCGATACTCAGCTCGGGATCGTCCCAGCGCCCCGCGTGATCCGCAGTGGCTTGCGCGACCCCGGCCTTGAGGCGCGCGACGCGCAAGTCGGGATTGTAGACCAGGGCGACGACTTCTCCCTCCTCCATCGTGAGTCCGTCGCTTGGGTTGAAACGGACGGTTCGAGGCGAGGTCGTTTCGATCCGGCGGGCGAAGTCGACGACCTTCTCGTCGGATGCGCTTCGCCCGTGCCAGGTCCCGGCATGGGCAGAGGGATCGAGGGGTGATGGCTGGTAGAGTTGGCAGCCGGCCAGGGCTGCCACCGAAACGGACAAGGTGAGTCCGGTGCCCATCCGTGTCAGATGTCGGATGGGGATGGTTAGGATCGTGGATGGTTTAGAAGACATGGAGCCATTGCGGCAGAAAATGGAGACGGGTGGCGCCGTTCGAAGACACGAGCCCTCCACTGGTGGTGGGGAGTCAGGACCGTGAGATGACCCCACGGAACGGCCTTCAAAGGGCACACGGGCGGTCCTTCAAGGGGACCGCAAGGGTATGCGGCGAAACGCCGAAAGGCGGACATCGAGAGGTCAACCGACCCCAACAAGGACGGTCGCCAAGTCAGCCAAGCGGCCTCAACCCAACTGGGGAGGCTTGATCAGAGGGAAATACGGTCCGTCCGGACATGAGTCCGGATCGGGCAGGGCCGAACGCACCACGCACCAAGCAACCGTGCTGATCCCCGTGGCACCCGGAGAGGCATACGGAGTATCGTATCCGACTGTCACCACATGCGAGTGATTGTGCTCGTGGTCCCCGCCGTGATCCTCGTCACCGGGACTCTCGGGGGTCGGCACCGGATCATGACCGTGATCATGATCAAGGGGATGATCGTGATCGTGGCTGTGGTCGTGCGAATTCTCGACGACCTCAGCATGCTGGTGACCATGGTCGCCGTGCACGTGATGGCTGTGCTCGACTTCAACCGTCACACGGGACCCGAACACGTAGGAGAACGTGATCGCAAGCACCAGCAGACTATGGAAAAAGCGACGCATGGAGCAGCCTTCGCGTCGGCCCCAATGAGCGGGCTCCGACACGGCCGAGGACCCTAGCCACTCGTTTGGTCCTCTCAAGGGAATAGTTTCGAACGGGTTTGTGTCCCTTTGGCTGGACTAGGTCGGACTCTCCTCTGGTTCTGCTTCCACCGGATTGCTGACTCCCTGATTTTCTCGAGTTCGCCTTCGACCTCGTTCAGCTCTTCGATGAAGGCATTGGACTTCTCCAGGCGCTCTCCTTCGGGGGCTTGGTAGATGGCGAGGGCCGCCTGCGATACCGTCTTGAGCGCGATCCGGGCACGCGGGTTCGCGTGGAGGCCACCAGGGCCGCCGGCCGCGTTCGTGATCGTCGTGATGGCCTCCTCTCGGGCTTCCCGAAGCCGCTGTGCCTCGTCCACCTTGGCTTGTCGAAGCTCCCTCTGAGCCTCGCCCAACTTCAGGGCGACGGCGATCGGATGGATGACCTTCATCTGCTTCCTGAGCTTCTGGATCTCGTCGTCGTCGCTGCTGGCCTGGATCTGCTGGTGAAGCGTGGTGACCTCCGCGAGCCTCCGCTTCAGGCGGTCGACCTTCGGCATGAGGCTATGGGTGTGGGCGATCGCCTGACGGAATCGGCTGATACTGGAAAACATGGCGCGGCGCGGGTCAGTGGTTTTCGTAGGCCTTGCGGAACGCGGCACAGGCTGCGGCCAGCCGGGCGGATTCTGCGGCGAGTTCGTCGCGCCGGTCGTGAAGGCGCTGCAGGCGTGCGGCGGCCTGCTTGAGCAACTCGACCTTCTTCGGGAGCGGATCGGTGTCCTGGTAGTAGAGGCGGGTGGACGAATGGAGGTGCTCGTCGAGCTGCCGGGCCACGACCATCGGAACCAGCGACTGGATGACGTCGCCGAGTGCCCGGGGGTCGCGGATTTCCCCTTTCTCATGCTGGCAGGACTCGATCATCTCCTGAATGGCGGCGACGACCTTGTGCGGAGCATGCCGGAGAATCCCCGCGGCCTCCGTCTGTGCGGCACGACGGGCGATCTCGGCGTCGGCAATCGTGGACTCGAGGTCCGCGGTGAGTCGCTTGCCTCGGATCTGCTTGATGACGACGACCTCCTCGGCCTGGCGCATCTCGGCGAGGAGTTGGCGGGCTTCGTCCTCGTCGAGGCAGTCGCCCATGCGGGCCTTGACCTCCTCGAGGTTGGCGGTGGCTTCGCTGAGGGTGGAGAGTTCCGCCTGGAGGGTTTCAGCGTGGGAAACGAGGGCGCGGAACGATTCGAACTTCGGTGATGCTGGTGTGCTCATCACCTATGTCCGCGGTGTCAACGAATTGACCGTTTTCAGCTACTGCACTTTGGTTGACAGGATGTTGCGCCGTCAGCTCCGGTGTCGAAGGTCCGGACCGGGGGTGCCGCCCGCGATGCGGTGAGGGCCGCAGCGACGGCCTCGGCCCCCTTGCGGTAGAGCGTCACGGCCAGCAGTTCGCCGTCGACCATGACCGCCCAGTGCCGGGTGACATAGCCGTCGGCCTTCAGGTAGCGAGTGACCTCGACCTTCACTTCTTCCATCCCTCGCGGCGGGCCCGGGTTTTGACGGAGTTCGGCGACAACCCGAATTGGCGGGCGGTCTCGCGGAGGTTGCCGCATGCCTCCCAATGGGTCCGGACCTCGGACCAGAATTCGTCGCCGTGACCGGGGTTTCCGACGCGGCCCTGGCTCTTGGCCGGCTTCGGTTTGGCCGGCGGTTCGGGCTTCGGCTTTCGCTCAGGGGCAGGTGCGGGGTCCGGCTCCGGGGCAGGAGCTGCCGATTCGATCTCGGCCGCGAGCCCACCGATCACCTCGGCGACGATCTCCCGAATCAGCGGCACGGGAATCTCGGTGATGGTGAACACGACGCCGGACAGATTCGGGCGCCCGATGCGGTCCTTGAGGAACTTCATCGCGGCGCCGCGAGTGCGTGCCTGGTGCCGGCCTTCGAAGAGGGTCGAGCTGCCCTCCTCGCACACGATCCAATACAGTTTGTCCATGATGGTGGTGCTTGGTTCTCAGACGGATGGGGTCATCCATCGTCCGGTCTAACCGACCACCGGAACCGATCCATGGCATTCTGTCCCCGATGACGAGCGAGGTGTCGGTGCGGGAACTCGACCCGCCAGGCGACCATTGCATTTCCCGTTTTTCCCACTGGGCGCTGCGATCCCCACCGACCGCAGGAGCGTGGCGGAATGCCTTGCTACGCTGCTCCCCGTAGGCAGGGAACGTCAGGATGCGGCACCGACAGGACGCCTGATGTCCCTTGGAGTAAGTCGGTTATGTGGGAAGTCGCGGAATGGAGATTTCACGGGAAATGGACACCGGTGTGGAGCTCCCGACGGTCGGTGTTCCGTCTAGAAGACTCCTGAACCGGGTCCGCGAGTCGTCATCGTGGCAGCTGCGATTGGCCAAGGTTTGATCAACAAGTTCCAAGTTCCCCCTTATAAGGGGGGGAACTCGGAACTCGATAAGATCACGAGTTCCGAACTCGTAGGAACTTTTTCGGAACCCGGAACTCGATGGGGCACGGCGCTCTCATGCGGACTTCTTGCCCAGGCGGTACCGGCAGGTCGACGCCAGGTTGAAGATGTGGCGTCTGCCGTCCTTGACGCGGGTGATCCGGCGACTCTGCTCGAGCATCTCGACAGCCCGGTCGATCGTCTGCGATTTCCCGAGCTTGCGGACCTCGGTGCGCGGTGCCGAGCCACCGTTCTCCTTGAGATACTCGACGATCTTGGCCATGACCTTCGCGACCTTGGAGGTTTCGTCCCGTGGGTCGGGCGACTTGAACGAGACGATGGTGCGGTTGCCGGCTGCCGGCGTGAAATGAACCTCGGCCACCGGCTTGCCTTTGACTCCGACTCCGCCGTTGCGGTCCTTGGCCACGGTGAGCTGCACGGCCCCCGCCTGCCCGGGAGCGTAGGCGTCGATCAGGCTGAGAGCGTAGGAGACGCCGTCGTAGCGCCCCATCTTGGCCCCGGATCCGCGTGACCACAGCCCCCGGTCCTCCCAGCTTTTGGTGACGTGGTCGGAGATCAGCACGGCGGCACCGGCATCGTCGGTGAACGGCTTGGCCTGATCGCGAAGGAAGCTGATGACCTCGTCTGCCTTGTCCTCGTTCTTACCCGCGGCAGACATGCACTCTGCCATCCCGTCGATGACGACCAGCGTGGGCCGGTGGATTGCCGCCCACCGCTGTGCCAGCGCGATGTCGTCGGGGCTGGAGCTGTTGAGGTAACGGCATCGCTGGGTGAGGTCCTCGGGCCGGGCTCCGAGCTGGAGGGACCGCCGGGTGAATCCCGTCGGGGTGTCCTCTGGGTCGATGTAAATGACCAGTCCGCCGGCACTCATCACTGCGTTGCTCAAGGCCATGGCGATGTTGCTCTTTCCGGTGCCGGGTTCGCCATGGATCTCGTTGATCCGTCCCGCGTAAAGCATGCCCGTGCCGAGCCCGACATCGGCCACCGTGGGGAGCTCCGGCTCGCAGCCGTTGGCGATGATTTCGGCCAGGTCGATGAAGGGAGGCGTCTCAAGGTCGGATTGCTGGGCCTCCCACGTGTCCCATGATGCCGCACCGAGACCGGTCGCCAGCAGTGCCTGGGCCCGGACTTCACCATCGACCGTTCGCCAGCCCTCGGGACACCGGGACAGGCGCGACGGGTTGCGGTTCTGACGATCAAGGTCCATCGAGCCGAACCATTTCCAGATGATGCCAACGCGGCGCTCATACTCTGCCGCATCCGCCGCATCGACCCGCACCCAGGCGTGAAGGCTCTTGTTGCCGGAGTCGATGAGTGCCGAGACGGGCATGCCGCTGTCGATGATCCGGCGATACTGCTCGGCCTTCGGGATCGTGGCGCCGGCGGCATCCCGGTCGAACTCGACGAGGACATGGCGAAACGTGGCCACGTCCTCATTGCGCGAGCCACCCTTGTGCATCGGGTTGACCCGCACGAACAGACCGAGCTTGGTGCCGAAACAACGGTCGATGCCGCCCTTCTTCTCGACCCTCACCCGCCACTCGGCAACCGTGAGCGTCACGCCCTTGCGCGGTTTGATCTCGCCGACTTCGTCCTCCGCGGCGGGAGCGATCGCCACGAATTCGTCATCGCGGAAGCACGCCTCGAGCAGCTTGGTGAACCCGCCGGCCACAGGCTCAGGGGGTTCTGCGACGATGGCTGCCGCCGGCGGAGCATGGGAGCTCCCGGCACCCGGCACAACCGGCTCACGGGCCGCCTTGGCATAGGCCGACTGGATCGTCTGCCGGGCTTCGGATTCGCTGAGTCCGTCGGCGGCGGCACGGACGAGCAACTGCGCTTCGGCCTCCCCGACCGGCCTGCCAGCATCACGGAACTGGCAGGCCGCATCGAAGAGCTCGGCGTTGCGCTGGCCCTCGACCGCCCCGGAGGCGAGGTAGTCGAGGGTGCGCTGGGGCAGGGGTGGGCCCTCCCCGGTGGATTTATATCGGGGCATCGAGGGTCACTGGGTATGGGAATCGGTCGAATCGTTGACACCCCGCCCATTGGTGGACGGCCTTCCATCTTCGGTCGGGTGGCCCCTCGCCGTTTTCGGGGCGCCTTCGGCTTCGAAGTATCCAACCGCTTCATCTCACGATTCCTCCGTTCGGGGATCGGATAGCCGTACGTCCTGGCCAAGCGGCTGACCCGCTGGCTGATCGCCTGGGGCGTGCAGCCGAGCTTCTTCGCGACATCATGCATCGACCGGGACTCCTTATTGAGAAGGAACTTCCAGGCGGCTCGGGTGATCTCGATATTCCCGCGAACGTAGGAGTCCCCGACGATGTCGATCAGCGCGATGAGGCCCCCGCCGCGCTCGTCGGGCAGCTCCACAGGCTCGATCAGGTCAACCGGGTTGGTCTCGTCCACCTGGCACGGACGTTGGTTGTCGTCGAAGTAGGTGCTCATGGCTTCGACGGGGTGGAGGTTTCGGTGGTGGTGGAAGCACCTGCAAGACGGTGGCTCGCGAGGGCACGATCGACTTCGACTGGGTCGAAGCGGTAGATGCGGCCGATGGCGACCTTGGCCGGGATGATCCCGGAGCGCATCCATCCGAGGACGGTCGGAACGGTGACGGCGTAGCGCTCGGCTACTTGGCGTGGCGTGAGGTGACGCGGAGGCGTTGGAATTCGCATGACGCCACCCACTTTTCCCATTTTCGCGGGGAGGTCGAAACGGCTACCGGATAACCCCGGGGGTTATGCGGCTTTTCTGGAGTCCAGCCCATGCTCGGTGGCGAAACGCTCCAGTTGGCGTCGGGTGCATGGATACCCCGAGCTGGTAAGGCGTTCGCACCTTTCCGTGACGGAGATTCCCTCGCGATTCCACTCGTCCCAAACAAGTGCCGTCGCCACGTTGCGCAGCCTCACGCCCTTCTTGTGCGATCTCCAAGCTTCCACGCGACTCTGCACGCTTCCGGTCATCGTCGCTCCGTCGAGACTCACCTGGGCGGAGTGCCAAGCCTCCGCGAGCGCGACCTTCGCGCATCGCTCCGAGATGCCCATCGCCTCCGGGAGATTCGCGATCCAAGTGAGGTCGCGATTCACATACTGAGTTGTGACGCACGTTACCGGGGTCAGTTCGATCACAACGGGGAAGCAGAAGAACTCCGAGCAGATTTGGGCGGCAGGCGGGGCACCGACGACATTCGGCCCGCGCCACCACCGTTTCCGGCAAAAGAGAATCGAGTGGTTGGTATCCACCGCCGTGAAGATCGTCGGACGGAATGTCTCGGGATCGATGCGCTTTGGACCGGCTTTCTTCGGCATGGCGAGCCATCATCCGTTACCCATTTTCGCAGGTCGACCACAATTGTTCAAATGAGCAACAATGGGCGACTTTTCGCCTCCTTGCGTCACCCCCACCGCTGGATTGGGAACACCCACTTCGGCGGGGGCCATTCCGCCGGCTGAGATGCGACTGATTTTTGGACCAAATTTCGGTTAGTTGAGAGAGGTGATTTCGGCGTCGAACTGGGCCGGCGTGCGGTAGTCGAGCGAGGAGTGTTTGCGGTGCGTGTTGTAGTAGGCTTCGATG
>JAUIGT010000151.1 GCA_030432615.1 Verrucomicrobiia bacterium | reverse complement strand
ATCCCGCATCGTGGTGCTTCAGACCGGTTGCATCACGAAAGGTCGCGCCGGGGAAGAACTCGCCGCCATCGCCGGCATGGCAGCGAAAGGGGTGCCGATGCTGACCGACGACGGCGATGCCGTGGCCGACCCCCGCCTGCTGCGCCGGGCGATGGAATACGCCAAGGATTTCGACCTGCCGCTGGCGATGCATTGCGAGGACAAGTCACTCAGTGGCAAGGGTGCCATGCACGAGGGGCCGGTTTCCTACCGGATGGGATTGCCGGGACTCCCGTCGATCAGCGAAGAGATCTGCCTGGCCCGTGACATCCGCCTGGCTCGCTACACCGGGGCCAGCATCCACATCCAGCACGTCTCGACCGCGAAGGGGATGGAGTCGATTCGGCGGGCCAAGAACGACGGCGTTCGGATCACCTGCGAGGTGACGCCTCATCACCTCATCTTCAACGAGGAGGACATCATCGATTATGATGCCAACTACAAGATGAACCCGCCGCTGCGCACCGCGGAAGACAACGAGCAACTGCTCCAGGGCCTCATCGACGGCATTTTCGACGTCATCGCCACCGACCACGCCCCCCACACCGAGTTCGAGAAGAATGCCGGAGATTTCGCCGGCGCGCCTTTCGGGATCACCGGGCTGGATACCGCGGTCGTCTCGCTCTACCACCATTTCATCAAGCCCGAGCGTTTCGGCTGGGACCTGCTGGTGCGCCGCTATTCCGCCGAGCCACGGCGCATGATCGGTCGTGAGCCGGTGCCCGTCGCCGAGGGCGGGCGCGCCGAGTTCCTCGTGTTCTCGACGGCGAAGAGCACCACCTTCTCCCGGGATTTCATGAAATCGAAGAGCCCCAGCACCCCGTTTCTCGATCGCACCCTCGACGGGCAGGTCGTCGGGGTGATCCGGGGGAGCGAGATACTGCTCCAGCGTTGAAAGACGAATCGCCCTCAGAGTTTGGCGATGCACTCGATCTCGACGAGGGCGCCCATCGGCAGGCCGGCGACCTGGACAGTGGAGCGGGCCGGCTTGTGATCTCCGAAAGCCTCCGCGTAGAGACCGTTGACGGTCGGGAAGTCGGTCATGTCGGCGAGGAAGATGGTGGTCTTGACGATGGACGAGAAATCGGCGTCCCGCGATGCGAGGACCGCCTTCATGTTCGCCAACACCCGCCGGGTCTGTTTCTCGATGCCGCCGGGCACGATGGTCTTGGTTTCCGGGTCCAGCGGGATCTGCCCGGAGCAGTAGAGCATGTCGCCGACCTTGGCGGCGTGGGAGTAGGGACCGATGGCTTCGGGCGCGCCGGGGGCGGAGACGAGTTCGATGTCGGAGTTCATGCCACAAACTCGATCGGAAAGTTCCCGATTCAACCGGGTTGCGTCGGTGATCCGACCCTGTTGAATCCCTCCCCGCAGCCGCTTGACATCGAGGGGGACTGGCATTACCGGTCCCGCTCCCCAATTTTTTTCGAACCTCTACCTCCCCGCCAACCATGGCCACCACTGAAGTCATTCTCCGCGAAAAAGTCGACAACCTCGGCGCCGAAGCCGACGTCGTCACCGTGAAGCGCGGTTACGCTCGCAATTTCCTGATTCCTTCCGGCAAGGCCTTCGAAGCCACCCACGGGAACCTGCGCCACATCGAGCACCTCAAGCAGATCCGGGCGCAGCGCGAGGCCGAGGAATTGGCGGAGGCGGAAAAGGTGGCCACCAAGCTCCGCAAGACCAAGCTCTCCCTGGAGCTTTCCATCGGCCAGGGCGGCAAGGCCTTCGGTTCCATCACCAATGCCGACATCGCCAAGGCGATCCTCGAAAAGGCCAAGGTGGAGATCGACCGCCACAACATCACGCTGGACAAGCCCATCAAGGGCACGGGCGATTTCGAGATCCCGGTCAAGGTGCACGCCGACATCGAGGTGATCATGGACCTGAAGGTCAAGGCCCAGAAGGATGACGAAGGCGACGACGCCGAGGGATCCGCTTCCGAGTAAGGTTTCCCGTCACGCACGGCAAAGAGTTTCAGCCCCCTGGATTCGTGGGAATCCCGGGGGCTTTTTCTTGGCCTCGACCTCCGGCGGCGGGGGGAGATGCCAGGTTGCCCACGGCTTGTGCACCGGTCGTTCACGGACTCGGGAAAACTGTGGCCGTTGACCTCTTTCGGAAGAAATGGTGCCGTTACAGTCCCAATATCGAGGCAGCTGTTTCGGTTCCCGACTTCATCGAAAATTCTTGGTCGCCGGAATGATGGTTTTGCTTTGAATCGTTCGACGCCGTGATTAGATGAGGGTTCCGGTTCGTTCCCGGGCCCACCTCGATCCCATCCGGCCGCCCGCCTGCCCCCCTTGCAGGAGCGCGCCGGGAATCCGCAGTTTTTCCCTTTTTCCGTTCCGCGATGCCCAGCTTTCCCTCTTCCGCACCCGTAGAAATCAAGACCGCCAAGCGATCCGGCCAGGCCTCCTTCAAGAAGGGCGCCGGCCGGGATGGGGAGGATGCGTCCGGGTTGGGGGACTTGATGCGATCGATGCCGTTGAACGCCGACGCCGAGCGGGCCGCGCTCAGTTGCATGCTCAAGGCGCCGAACGAGATTATCGGCAAGGCGGTGGAGACCATGAGCGCGGAGTTCTTCTACATCCCGGCGCACCGGATCCTCTACCAGACCCTGATCGAGCTTTACCAGACCCGGCCCAACGGGGAGATGGACCTGATCACGCTGAACACCATGCTCCAGGATCGCGGACTGATGGAACAGGTCGGCGGTCCCGCGGCGGTGGCGGAACTGCTCGATGATGTGCCCTCGACCGGCTTCTTCGATCACTACGCGTCGCTGCTGAAACAGAAGTTCGTACTGCGTCGGATCATCCAGGATTGCGGCGAATGCGCGAATCTCGCCTACGATTCACCGGAAGAAGTCACCCAACTGCTGGACGACGTCGAGAGCAAGATCCTCAAGATCCGTGACGCCGCCGAAAAGGAGGGGGACATCCTGCCGATCAAGAAACACGCGCTCAAGGCCGTGCACACGATCGAGGAATCGTTCAAGAACAGCGGCAAGGGCGTGACCGGACTGTCGTCCGGGTTTGCCAATCTGGACGCCGTCACCAACGGGCTCCACGGCGGGGAAATGGTGGTCGTCGCGGCCCGTCCCTCGATGGGGAAGACCTCGCTGGTGATGAACATCGTGGAGAACATCTCCATCAATGCCAAGGAGCGGAAGCCGACCGCCGTCTTCAGCCTGGAAATGTCGGCCGAACAACTGGTCATGCGCCTGATCTGTTCGCGGGCCGGGGTGGAGATGGGCAAGATCCGCGGTGGTTTCCTCTCCCAGCAGCGAGATTTCCCGCGGCTCATGCAGGTGGCGAACGATCTCGCGCAGAGCGACATCTTCATCGACGACACTCCCGGCCTGTCGATCATGGAACTGCGGGCCAAGGCCCGACGGCTGAAGAAGGCCTACGACATCCAGTTGATCGCCATCGATTACCTCCAGCTCCTGAAGAGCACCAGCAAGAAGGCGCAGGACAGCCGCCAGATCGAGGTGGCGGAGATCTCCGGAGGCATCAAGGCCATCGCCAAGGAACTCGACATCCCCATCATCGTGCTCGCCCAGCTCAACCGGAATCCCGAAAGCCGCGGCGGTGGGAAGCCCAAGATGGGGGACCTGCGTGAATCCGGAGCCATCGAGCAGGATGCCGACGTGGTCGGACTGCTGTTCCGCGAGGAATACTACGCCGACAACGACGAGGAACGCGAGGCGGCCGCCGGCAAGGCGATTCTCTCCATCCAGAAACAGCGAAACGGTCCCACGGGAGATGTGAAACTGGTCTTCCGAAAAGAGTACATGCGATTCGAGGACCGGGCGCCCGAGGACGATGACGACGAGGAGTTCTGAGTTCTCGGAAATGTGACGCGGATGTCACATGAGTGCGTCTGTTTCAGGGAGTGACGGCGAATGAATCCGGGTGTTTCACGAGTTGTTCACAGGCATTGGGAACAACTGGGCAAGCGATCAAGCGCCCTGGAGGAGCCGGACTCGGATTGATCCATGGAGGCGTTCAGAGGGGGGGGCGAACTCGGCTGAGTTATCGTCCTCGAAGAACTGGGATCGGCGGCTGGATCGCATGGACTTCCCGTGAGAGGGGTGGATTGATTCGTTGGATAGTGTTTAAATTCAACGGGTTGCGCTCAGGTTTCGAGCTTTTTCTTGGCTCAATTGCGGCAAGATCAAGTTTCCTCCCGTTTGTCGAGCCGAAAAGAGTGCGGGAACTTTGCGCGATTGCGTGAGGGACCTTGAGTCCCGGGGCAGGAAGGCCTGCCAGTGCGAGCTTGGAGCGCGATTCGGCCGAGTTTCTCCCGAGTTATTCACAAGTTGTTCACATCGGGTCTTCAGCGGGATGAAATTCGCACTTGCGAGAAAGGATTGAGCCCGAAGAGAATCGATCATCGCGCTCGAAGTGGTCTCTTGGAAGAGCGCTTGAACTCGTCCCGTTCTCCGGCATGCTATCGAGTCGCCGGTCGGGACCAGGGTCCGGTCGGTGATTTCGTTTTCCGCATCTTTCTTCGCCGCCATGAGCCAGACGACCTACGAAGTCGATACCAATCAGCTGTCCGAACAGATTCAACAGCAGGGGACATGGGTGCATGAGGTGCGCGAGGAGATCGCCGGGGTCATCGTGGGACAACTCGACCTGGTCGACCGACTCCTTGTCGGATTGCTGACCAACGGCCACGTCCTGCTGGAAGGCGTTCCCGGTCTCGCCAAGACCCTGACGGTCAATTCCCTGGCCGGGGCCCTGCACGCGGATTTCTCGCGAATCCAGTTCACTCCCGACCTTCTGCCCGCCGACCTCATCGGCACCCTGATCTACAATCCGCAGACCAACGAGTTCTCGCCGAAGCTCGGGCCGGTGTTTTCCAACCTGATCCTGGCGGACGAGATCAACCGCGCGCCCGCCAAGGTCCAGAGTGCGCTCCTCGAAGCCATGCAGGAACGGCAGGTGACGATCGGCGACACCACCTATCGGTTGCCGGATCCTTTCCTGGTGCTGGCCACGCAGAACCCGATCGACCAGGAAGGGACCTACCAGCTCCCGGAAGCCCAGCTCGACCGATTTCTCCTCAAGGTGATGGTGACCTACCCGACGCCGCAGGAAGAAAGACAGATCCTGGATCGGATGAGCACCTCTTCGCCAAAGACGAGGACGCGGGCCATCGTCGAGCCGAAGACCGTCATCCAGAGCCGGCAACTGGTGAACTACATCTACGTGGACGACGGGGTGAAGGACTACATTGTCCAGATCATCAACGCGACTCGATATCCGGAAACGATCGATCCGGCGCTGAAGAACCTGATTCGGGCCGGATCCTCGCCGCGTGGAACCATCAACCTGACGCTGGCGGCGAAGGCGGCCGCCTTCCTGGCGGGCCGGGGCTACGTGGTTCCGCAGGACATCAAGAACCTCGTTCACGACGTGCTCCGTCACCGTATCCTGCTCACCTACGAAGCCGAGGCCGAGGAGGTGACCAGCGAGTGGATCATCGACCGCATTCTCGAGCAGACTCCGGTGCCGTGAGTCGCGAGGGATTGACAATGATCGAGCCGAAGAAGAATCAGGCAAGGGCAGCGTCACGATGACCGAGAGTGCTTCGTCCGGAACTGCGGGGACGGGATTCAGCCCGGTGAAACTGCTACTCGCGTTGCTGGCCGTGGCGCTGGTGGCGCTCGCCCTCATCGTTTTCAAGAGCCAGGGACGGGCTTCCGCCCGCGAGATCCTGGTGGGACGCTACGGCGCGGAAATCGAGAGCGATCCGGTCGATCCCGACGCCTGGGTGGTGATCCTGAACCATGAATCGATCGAGGATCTCACCAAGCTGGGACCGCTGGTCGCAAAGCTCGGTTCCGTCTCCACCCTCGATCTCTCCGGAAGTCCCAATCTCAGGAGTCTCGACGGGGCCGCGGAAATCTCCTCGCTGGCCCTGCTGCTGGCCATCGATTGTCCGCGACTGTCATCCATCGGCGGGCTCTCCGGACTGCCCGGCTTGCGGCAGGCTTCGATCCAGGAATGTCCCGAATTGACCAACGCCGACGACCTGTCGGGATTGCCGGAGTTGGAGATGCTCGATCTCTTCGGAGCCGGGGAACTGGAGTCGCTTTCCCTCGGCGGAATGCCGAACCTGCGAGCCCTGACGCTCAGCAACGCCGCGAAGCTGGAGCGTCTCGACCTCTCCGGAGTGTCTCGGCTGGAGCAGCTTTACCTGGAGGGCGCGCGCTCCCTGACCACCTTGGAGGGATTGGACGGAGTTCCCAACCTGACCGACCTCAACGTCAGTACCTGTCACGCGTTGGAAGAATTGGCCGGGCTCGAAACTTTGGCCGAGTTGCGAATGCTGGACGCCCGCAACTCTCCCGCCGGCGCCGACCTCGCCACCATCGGCCGCTTGCCGAAGCTGGAAACCCTCAGGCTGGGAGGGCAGCCCGATCTCGTCGACCTGAAACCGCTCGCGGGATTGCAGAACCTCACCGAACTCCACCTCGAGGCTTGTGAAAACCTGGCGAGTCTCGAGGGAACGCCCGCCTCTCTCTCCGGCTATGCCGCCTTCACCTACTGCCCGAAGCTGGAAACGCTCGACGGGCTCCAGGCGGCGAACGGGCTGGAGCGCCTCGACCTTGCCGGCTGCGCCGGGTTGAAGGACATCTCGGCCATGGCGGAACTGACGAAGCTCCGCGAAGTGAACCTCGGAGGCTGCCGCCTGGTCACGGACATCTCGGTCGTGACCGGATTGCCGGAAATCCAGATCGTCCAGTTGGGCGGTTCCGGGGTGCCGGCCACGAAACTGTCGGAGTTGCAGAAGGCGCTGCCCGACGTGATCTTCGATTTCACGGGTGGCGGCGAATTCTGACCGAGGGATCGCTCGCTTCCACCCGGCCCGATAAGCTTTCAAGCCGACCCCACCATCATGACGACCCTGCTCGACTACTGCGCCGATCAACCGGTGCGATCCTTCGCCGCCGACGAGACGATCATTGGCGAGAATCTCAAGGACGGGAAACTCCGCGTGCTCAAGCGTGGGGCGGTGGAGATCACGAAGCGGGGCACCCGGATCAACCGGCTCTCCTCTCCGGGATCGGTCCTGGGAGAAATCGCGGTGCTGCTCGACCAGTCCTTCGGGGCCACGGTCACGGCGGTGGAGCCGACCGAGGTCTATGTCATCGAGGACGGCGCCCGTTTCCTCCTGGAGAATCCCGACCTGATGAAGCTGGTGGCCCGGTTGCTGGCCCGGCGGCTGCGGAATCTCACCGACGAACTGGTCGAGATCCGCGAGCAGGTGCAAGCCCGCTCCACCGACGAGGACCTCGGCTACCTGGGGCAGTTCGACAACGTCCTCGAACGGCTCGTCGATCACCACTCCGACCGCGACTACTGAGCGGAGGCGAACTTCCAGAGGTGTCCGTCGCTGCGGACGTAGACGGCATTGCCGGAGATCGAGGCGGTGCCGAGAATGGTCTCGCCGAGTTCGATCTCGCTGACGATGGTGCCTTCCTCGCCGGACAGGTCCACGCATTGCCCGATCCCGGCCTCGTTGAAGATGTAGAGGTGGTTGTTGTCCGAGGCCACCGGTGAACCGGAGAAGGGCCCCTTGAGGCGGATGCGCCAGAGCCTTTCACCGCTCTTCCGGTCGGCGGCATTGAGCACCCCGGCATTGTTGAGAATGTAGACGCGGTCGCCGATGATGAGAGGGCTGGCGGTGCCGGGACGCTGGGCGCTCTCGTTCCAGAGTTCCTTCGGATCGTCGCCGCTGTCCGAGGGCGTGATCGCCGTGAGTCCGTTCGAGGGAATGTAGAGCGTATCCCCGTCCGCGGCGCTGGAGGGAATGGTGGCCGCGCCCTTGTCGTAGCGGAAGATCTCCGACCCGGTCGCCGGGAGCACGCCGAGCACGCCCTTGCTCGATTGAAGGGCGACGACGAGTTGCTCGCCCGATTTCATCGGCACCGGGGAAGTCCAGTTGGCTGCCTTGGGGCGATCGATCTTCCACTTGTTCGCCCCGGTGCGCAGGTCGAAACCGGCGGCGAAGGATTCCGAATCGTTCTCGATCTGGGCCACCAGGGTGTCGCCGATCACGATGGGGGAGGAGGCCATCCCGAGGCTGTTGGAGGCGTTCGGGTAGTCGAGGGTGAGACCGCGGGTCCAGATCAGGTTGCCGTCGAGGTCGAGGCAGATGAGGTCGTTCGACGACCAGAGCGCGTAGATGCGCTCGCCGTCACTGGCGGGAGTCGGAGCCGCGACGCAGGTCTTGTTGTGGCACATCGTCCGCCCGGTGGCCCAGAAGTTCCGTTGCCAGAGCGGCGAACCGTTCTTGGCGTCGAAGCAGAGCACGTGCAGCTGCTTCTGTTCCGGTCCGCTGGCGGCGGTCACGACGACCCGGTCGCCCACGATGATGGGACTGCCGAGACCGCGGCCGGGCAGTTCGGTCTTCCAGGCGATCGTTTCCTCGCCCAGTTGAGTGGGAAGCGAGTCGTTGCCGGCGACGTAGCCGTTTCCATCGGGCCCGCGGAACTGGCGCCAGTCGGCGTGGGCGGGGGAGACGAGGGCAAGCGCGGCGAGAGTGGGGAGAAGAACGCGGGTGAGGTTCATGGCGCGGGAAGAGGTGAGAAGTGGGCGGGAAAGGAAGGGTGAAGAAAAACGATCCGTTCACTGGTCGCCCGCCGGACGGCGATCGCGGCGGGAGGGAGCCTCCGGTTTCGGCGTTTCCGGACGATCGACGGCGAGAATCGCGGTGCCGGTGGCATCGCAGACCCGGAGCTTGAACTCCCATTCCACCGTCCAGTCCTGCGTCTGTTCGTTCTGGCAGAGTTTCACGAGGATGGTGTTCCTGCCCTCCTTCAACTGCACCGGCAGCTTGTATTGATCGATGCGTTGTCCGCGGTGGTATTCGTCGCGGCCGAACAACAGCTCGCCGTTCAGCCAGATCTTCCAGGCGTTCTTGCAGCTGAGGCGAAGCTCGGCCGGCTGGGCCTGGGCGGAGGCGAACTCGGTGTAGGCGTAACCGGTGACTTCCTTGAGCGGGCCGAAGGGTTGGTTGAGATCGATCTTGCCGTATTCATCGGTGGAAACCAGGGGCTGCCAGGCGACTTCCTTGTCCTCCTTGCCCTGGTAGGTGGCGTCGAGCTTGACCTCGTTCTCGGGCGGAAAGACCGCGTCGAACCCCTCGCGCCCGGTGTTGTCGAAGGGACCGATCACCTGCCAGTGCATCAGGAAACCGAAATGGCGGGGCAGGTCGATTTCCTGTTCCAGTTTTCCCGTCAGCTGCTTGGCGATCTCCTGGACCTGGTCGACATCGCGCGCCGCGTTCAGCGCCTGGCGATAGACCAGCACGGCGGCGGCCTTGTCGTCGGCCTCCGCCAGCGCCTTGCCCTCGTCCATCAGCCGCTGAACCGCGTCCCGTCGCAGGTCGGTCGAGGGATCCTCGAGGAAACCGGGCACGAGTTTCGCGGCCGTCTCCGGATCGATCCGCTCGATCATGTCGAAGGCAAGGCGTCGGCCCTGGGGCGATTGGCGCACGTCGAGGAGAAATTCGCCCAGCTCCGTGAAGGGCAGCTCGGCCCCGTTCGTCAGTTCCCGCTCGACGATGACCTCGATCGCGGAACGCAGCCAGTTGCGCGCCAGCGGCGAGCTTTTCTCCATGGCCCGGAGAAGCGGCAGGACGGCGTCGGCCTCGGATTCGCTGAGCGTCTTCCAGGCCGAGGCGGCCTCGGCGTTACCGGCGCCCTCGGGACCGACGGACTGGATCGTGGTGATCGCTTTTTCGAAGTCGTCGGGAATGGCGGCGAGGCCGGGCAGGGCGGTGACGGCGAGGACCAGGAAGCTGAGCGGGAAGAGGCGGAGATTCATGTCGCCGCCACCTTACCCGAACGGTCATCGGGCTCAAGCGCCGCGTTCACGCAGCAGGAGAAGGGGACGCTTCAACGGCCGGGAAGCGGTTTCCACTTCGCCTCGGACCAGTAGTTGTCGCAGCCGGCACGCTCCTTCCCATCATGGCGGAAGTAGAGGCGTTCGCGATCGAACAGTTGCTCGGGCTGATATTCGCCGGCGGCGTTGACGACGGTTCTCAGCTCCGGTGTTTCGCCGTCCTTCAACTGGAGCGTCGATTCGAGGACCCATTGCCGATTGTCGATGCGCGCCACGCACCAGGCGTGCTGGCCGATGTGAATGTTCCACCCAATCGCGACCCGGGCTTCGATCCCGGCGGCGTTGAGGGCGTCGGCCAGGAGGATGGCGGTGTCTTCGCAGTCGCCGGCGGCGTCGTTCCAGGTCTGGGAGGGAAGCTTCCAGGCCTCGCCCTTCCTGGTGCTGGTTCGATCGTATTCGTATTCGCAGTGCCGAAGAACCGCGGACCAGATCTCGACCAGGGTCGCTTCGGGATCGTCGCCGGTTTTCGGCTGATCCGGAATGTGGAAGCCTTCGAAGAAATCCGGCGCCCGGCGAAATTTACCCTCGGTATCGGCGGCAAGAACGTCGTAGGGCTGTCGGCAATCCGGGCAGTTGAGGATGAGCGTCTGCGACTGGCGGTCGAGTAATACGGCGTGGGCCTTCTGGCAGTGGGGACACCGCTGGAAGAACCGTCCGCCGTCGCGATTCGCCGTCTCGAGGTCGAACGGAGGCAGCCGGCGCGCGAGCACCGCCACGCAGCCCTTTCGCAATCCGTCCCGAAATGCCAGGGTGCTGAGGGTGTCGTACTGCGGATCGGCGACGTCCTTCCAATCCGCCAGGCTCTGGTGCAGTCCCTCGTCGCGGGGGTCGAGCAGGACCGTGGCCGAGAGAAACTGGGCCCCGGGAAACTCGTTCTGCAGGCGGCCGAAAAGGCCTTCGAGGCTCAATTCCGAGAGACGCGAGTGGGTCGTTCCATATCGCGCCACGGCATCGTGGATCTGGGTGTCCGCCTTCAGATGAGGCAGGCCTCGCTCTCCGCGGGTCTCGTTCACGGCGGCAAGCGCGCGGGCCTCGAACGCGTCCTGATCGATCCCGGGGGAGCCGTTGACGAGTTCATCGAAGATTCCCGCTACGTTCCGGGCACGGGCGGAATCGCTGAACCAGTACCCCAGGATGACGAGTATCCCGAAGACGGCGATGGCGGTGAAACGGATCATGAAATTCTAGAAATTATAACACCCTTCGTCCCGCTTGTTCAAACGAAACCGGGAGCTTTTCAAATCAACTGGCCAGCGATCTCGTCGGCAAGGGCGCGTCCGGTGCGGGTCAGCGCCAGGTGACCGGTCTCCGCAATCCGTTGGAGGTAACCCTCTTGGACCAGGGACTCGACCCTGTTGAATGCCGTGGTATCCGTCGGATCGGATACCACGTTTTCCGGGAGACCTTCGGTCGTTCGAAGGCGCAGGGCGATGGCCTCGATGCGCAGGTCCTCGTCCGACAGTGTTTCCGGTTCCGTTTCGATCGGCTCGTCCGCCGTGACCCGGGCGATCCAGGCGGCGGTGTCGGGAAGGTTCTTCCACCGATGCCGACCGAGGGTGGAGACGGCGCCCGGCCCGAGGCCGAGAAAATTCGCGCCCTTCCAGTAGGCCTGGTTGTGGAGCGACTCGTGGCCGGGGCGGGCGTAGTTCGAGATCTCGTAATGCCGGTAGTCGGCGGCTTCGAGCGTGTCGATGGCGAGTTCGAACATCGAGGCGTCCCGGTCTTCATCGCCGTCGAGTTCCCCCCGCTGGTGACGGGCGAGGAACGCGGTGTCCTCCTCGTAGGTGAGGTTGTAGGCGGAAACGTGATCGGGCTCGAGGGCGAGGATCCGGTCGAGGTCGGCGCGCCAGCTCTCGATGGTCTGTCCGGGCACGGAGAACATGAGATCGATGCCGACGCTGGGAAACCCCGCCGCGCGAAGCAGGCGATAGGCGCTCTCTGCGTCCTCCGGCGTGTGGTCGCGTCCGAGGACCGTGAGCGTGTCCGGTTGCCAACTCTGCACCCCCAGCGAGATCCGGGTGACACCCCGTTCCCGCATCATTTCGGCCTTTCGCAGGTCGAAGGTGGCCGGGTTGGCTTCCAGGGTCCATTCCCGCAGGCCGGAGAGATCCGCGATTTCCCCGAGACCGGAGAGAAGGCGATCGAGGTGGGAACGACTGAGCAAGGTCGGGGTGCCACCGCCGAAGAAGATCGTCTCCAGCGCCACCGGAACCGTCGCCGTT
>JAUIGT010000714.1 GCA_030432615.1 Verrucomicrobiia bacterium | reverse complement strand
TCATGGTGAACTGCAATCCGGAGACGGTCTCGACCGACTACGACACCAGCGACAAGCTCTACTTCGAGCCGCTGACCCTGGAAGACGTGCTCAACATCTACGAGCAGCAGCAGTGCGACGGGGTCATCGTCCAGTTCGGTGGCCAGACTCCGCTGAACCTCGCTGCCGACCTGGAGCGCCACGGCGCCAACATCATCGGGACCTCGCCCAAGAGCATCGAGCAGGCCGAGGACCGGAAATTCTTCAGTGCCCTGCTCGACAAGCTCGATCTTCAGCAGGCGCCTGCGGGGACCGCCGTTTCCGAGGAGGAAGCCGTCGAAATCGCGGGCCGCATCGGCTATCCCGTGCTCGTGCGCCCCTCCTTCGTGCTGGGCGGACGCGCCATGATGATCGTCTACAACGACGACCAGTTGAAGCAGTACATGCGGACCGCGGTCGAGGCCAGCCCCGAGCGCCCGGTGCTGGTGGATCGATTCCTCGAGGACGCCACCGAGGTCGATGTCGATTGCATTTCCGACGGCGAGACCACCGTGGTCGGCGCCATCATGGAACACATCGAGGAGGCCGGTATCCACTCCGGCGACAGTGCCTGCGTGATTCCGCCATTCACCCTGTCCGATGGCATGCGGGCCCGGATCAGTGAGGCGGCCAAGGCGCTGGCCAAGGAACTCGAGGTGCGCGGCCTGATGAACATCCAGTTCGCGGTCAAGGACGACGAGCTCTACGTCATCGAGGTCAATCCGCGGGCCTCACGGACGGTGCCCTTCGTCAGCAAGGCGATCGGGGTGCCGCTGGCCAAGTTGGCGGCCAAGGTGATGGCCGGGGAAAAGCTGGTCGATCTCGGCTTCACCGAACCGGTTTTCCCGACCCACTACTCGGTCAAGGAGGCGGTGTTCCCTTTCTCGAAATTCCCCGGTATCGACATCTCGTTGGGACCGGAAATGAAATCGACCGGCGAAGTGATGGGAATCGATGCCGATCTCGGGCTCGCCTTCGCCAAGTCCCAGATGGCGGCTTCTTCGGCGCTTCCCGACGGGGGCAACATCTTCATCAGCGTGAAGGACTCCGACAAGGAACAGATCGTCGAATTGGCGCGGGAATTTCACGAACTCGGGTTCACCATCTTTTCGACCTCGGGCACGGCGAAGACGCTCGCGGAAGCCGAGATTCCGGTGCACAAGCTGCGCAAGCTGGCCGAGGGCCGTCCCAACGTTCTCGACATGCTGAAGAACGGCGAGATCGCCATGGTCATCAACACGCCCAGCGGTCGGACGCCGCGCGAGGACGAGGTCAAGATTCGCAGCACCGCCATTTCCCATCGCGTGCCCATCGTGACGACGATGCGCGCCGCCCGGGCCTGCGCCTCCGCGATCTCCTCGATGAAATCCCAGGAAGTGGGGATCAAGGCCTTGCAGGATTACCATCAAGTTTGATGCATCGGGATGCAGGCGATCAGCTACTGCGACCGGAGCTCCCGGATCTTTTCTTCGTTTCTCAGGATCAGTGATTCCAGCTGTCCGATCTTTTGATCGTAGGCGCTGAGATTGATTTGGCGATCTCGAGATGAGGTGATGATGGGTTTGGTCTCTCCCCGGCGTCGATTGTATTCCGATGCGGTCCTCCTGCGATCTTCATCGTTATACTGCTGCTCCAGGGAGCTTCTCATGCGCTTCTGTGCCTGGATGCCGGCCCGGTATCGTTGATTTTCGGACTCGAGCCTCTCGATTTCCGATTCCCGCCAGGCCTGGGCTTCCCTGGCTTTTTGAGCTTCATGGTCGGCTTGGATTCGCGCCATTTCGGCCGGAGGTTGTGCCCTTGGTTGTGATGTCTCCGATTTCGGGAGTTGTGGAGCATCTTCCGTCACTTCGAGAAGAAGCAGCTCGTGCCTGAGCGAATCGGGAAAGGCGGAGAACGGAAAATTCCCCATTCCGTTGGCATGGGAGAGAAGGACTCCTTCGGTCGTGATTCGCTTTATTTTTACCGCTGCCAATCGCCTGTCGGCAATCTCCAAGGAACCCAGTTCACGTCCTTCCAAGGTCTCCCAGAACCGGGTTCGGAAGAGTGCCAATTGCTGGCGAAGCTTTTGGAGTTCCTCCCGTTGCGACTGGGTGGGGGAATTTCGCTTGGGCTTTTCAAGGCATCCCAGGGTGAGCAGAGCCACCGTCCCGAGCACTACGATGATGAAATGCCGGTGATATCGATCAGTCATCCACCGCTAACCAAGGAAAATGCGCGGGGTGAGTCAAGGTCAGAATGGCAACCCTT
>JAUIGT010000150.1 GCA_030432615.1 Verrucomicrobiia bacterium | reverse complement strand
GGCGCCGAAAGCGCGGCGGATCTACGAGCGTCACGGCGTCCCCGAGAACCTGAGAATCGCCTATCCCGACGCCGACCACGACTTTCCGCCGGCGATACGGGAGGAGGCATTCGCGCTGTTGGATCGGTTTCTGCGGTTGTAGTTTACCGTTTTCAGAATCTGGTTTTCAGGGGAGATCTTTGGTCCGCTTATCCACCTTTTTCTACCCTGTTGGGTTGACTGCCCGACCCTGTTGAATCGATGGAGGAAGGGGAACGAGTGATGAGTGATGAGTGATGGGGCAGCTGGGAATGCGATACCCGCCTGCGACTGTTTACTTTTCACTCATCATTTCTCACTGCTCCCCCTCACTAATCCCTCGCCTCCTTCTCGAGCTTGGCCGATGGAAGCACCCAATTCATGACACCGGAGGGAATCGATCACCGACATCTGGGCGGCGACCTGCTGAAGCGGGTGTCACGGTCCTTCTACCTGTCGATGCGCTTCCTGCCGAAGCCGATGCGGGAGCCGATCAGTCTCGGTTACCTGCTGGCCCGGGCTTCGGATACCCTGGCGGACACGGCGGCGGTGCCGGTGGACACGAGGCGGCGCTGTATGGAACGATTCCGCGGCTCGATTCCGCATACGCAGCCCGATTTTCCGGAGTTCTACGCCGAGGTGATTCGCGACTTCACTCCGGCCCAGTCGCATGAAGGCGAACGCGAACTCCTGCAGCGACTGCCGGATCTCTTCGCTTGGCTGATGGACAGGCCGGCGGAGGATCGCGGGTTGTTGATTCAAGTGCTGGAAGAGATCGCCCGCGGCCAGTCCTGGGACCTCGAACGCTTCGGCGGGGAGACCCGGGAAGGCGGGAGCGTCTCCTGTTGCGAGAACGCGTCGGACTTGGAGACCTACGCCTATCGGGTCGCCGGATCGGTCGGCGAATTCTGGACCCGGGTCGGATGGGCAAAACTGGGAGCGGACTACGCGTCCGGTCCGGAGGATATCGATGGCCTGGTCGATGACGGGATCGCCATGGGCAGGGCGTTGCAACTGGTGAACATTCTCCGTGACCTGCCCGAGGACCTGGGCAATGGCCGTTGCTACCTGCCGAGCGACGAATTGCGGGAGGCGGGATGGAACGGGGAGGGACTCCCCGGGAACGAAGCGTTGCTCGTCGTGACCGAAGCGTGGCGGGCACGCTGCCGGGAATGGCTGGCGCAGGGGTGGCGGTATGCGACCCGATTGGGGAATCGCCGGGTCCGATTCGCCACGGTGCTCCCGTTGCTGCTCGCCGAGGATACGCTGGACCGGCTCGAGGAAGCCGGGGAGCGGGTGCTTCGCGAGCGAATCAAGGTAAGTCGCGCGGAGGTTCGGAAGGCGATGCTGCGGGCGCTTCGCTTCGCCTTCATTCCTACTCCGCAGAAGGCGGAAGGAAGGGGCTGAATTCGTCGGGCAGGGGGCTCTCGAAGACGAGTCGCTCGCCGGTGACCGGATGGGTGAAGGCGAGCCGCCGGGCGTGGAGCATGAGGCGTCCCGGCCGGACGGACTGGCGTGAAACCTGGGCGTAGAGTTCGTCGCCGAGAATGGGGCAGTGCAGGCTTTCCTTCATGTGGACGCGGATCTGGTGGGTGCGACCGGTATGAATGACGCAGCGGACGAGGGCCCACGTTCCGGCGGGATCGGAATGCGTGACCTCGTAGTCGGTGATGGCTTCCTTGCCGTGCGGTTCGGGACGAACCGCCATGCGCTGGCGGTTCACGGGATGGCGTCCGATGCGGTTCTCGATGCGGCCGCTGGCGGGGACGGGCACGCCTTCGACGACACAGAAATAGGCTTTTTCCGTCTCCCGGCCGGCAAACTGTCCGGTGAGCGACAGGTAGGCGGTGTCGGTCTTGGCGGCGACGAGGCAGCCGCTGGTTTCCTTGTCGAGCCGGTGGACGATGCCTGCCCGCTCGATTCCGCCCGCTTGGCTCAATCGTCCGTGGCAGTGGTGGAGAAGGGCGTTGACGAGCGTGCCGTCGGGATTGCCCGCGCCGGGATGGACGACGAGTCCGACCGGCTTGTCGATGACGATGACGTGGTCGTCTTCGTGAAGCACGGCGAGCGGGATGTCCTGCGGAAGGACCTCCGTTGATTCGGGTGGGGGAATGGTGACGATGATTTCATCACCCACGGCGAGCGGATGACGCGGCTTGGTGACCGGCGCGCCGTTGAGGGTGACCTCGCCCGCCTTGATCAGCGCCTGGAGTCGGGAGCGCGAGAGATTCCCGCACCGGTCGGCCAGCACCTTGTCGAGTCGCGCGCCGGATTCGCGGTCGCCGATCTGCAGGGTGATGGTTTCGGTGAGGTCGTCGTCCCCGTCATCCGGGGAGGAACTGCCTGGGTGATCACGCACGTCGGAGCCCACTCTGGTCCACGCACGGGAGCACGTCCAGTTTCCATGGCGGGGGGAAGGGAGCGGCGGCCCCGCGTTCGCGGATGGTGACTTTTCCGAGGCGAGGGAGACCTTTTCGATTGGAACCGGGCGTCGGGTTCGCTAGTATTCGCCGTTTTTCCAGCCTCGCCAGCAGCCAGGGAAGAGATGCTGGCAGGATTTCGTGTATACAGACATGGCCGAAGACGACCAGAAGAAGGAAGGCCCGAGCGGCGGTGAGGACAGCGGCGAGAAGGAGAAGGCCGAAGTCTATCACTGCCCTTCCTGTGGTGGCGAGATCGACATCGTCGGCCTGGCGCCTTTTTCCAAGGTGGCCTGTCCACACTGCGACGAATCCGTCCGGGTGCGCACCTTGTTGGGAAACTACCAGATCCAGCGGATGCTCGGCGAGGGAGGGATGAGCCAGGTTTTCCTCGCGGAGGATCTCGCGTTGAACCGGCAGGTGGCGCTCAAGATCCTGCACCAGGAACTGAGCCGCGACGAGGCCCTGATGGCTCTCTTCGAGCGCGAGGCGAAGCTGACGGCCTCGATCCATCACCCGAACGTGGTCAAGGTCTACACGGTGGGTTCCGACGGCGAATATTTCTACATCGCCATGGAGCTGGTCGACAATGTCAGCCTGGAGGAACGCATCCAGGACCAGGGACTGATTCCCGAGCGCGAGGCCCTCGACCTGTTGCACGACGTGGCTGCCGGACTGCGCACGGCGTTCCAGGGCGGTTTGATACACCGGGATATCAAGCCGGGAAATATCCTGCTGACCAAGGACGGCACCGGCAAGCTGGTGGACTTCGGACTCGCGGTGCAGCAGGGAGGCGACGATGAGGTCGAGGATCTCTGGGCAACGCCTTTCTACGTGCCGCCGGAAAAGCTGGACGGCAAGCCCGACGACTTTCGGGGCGATGTCTACAGTTTGGGAGCCACTTTTTTCCACGCGCTCGCCGGGCGGCCGCCCTTCGATGCCAATACCGCCTCGCTGGAGGAATTGCGCGAGATCAAGAGCAAGCCCGTCAGCCTCCTCCATACGGGCGCCCCGGTTTCGGCGGTCACGGCCCGGCTGATCGACCAGATGATGGCCTACAAGCCCGAGGCGCGGCCCAAGAGCTACGAGGCGCTGCTCGCGGCGATCGAGGAGGCGCAGGCCCGCCTTCCGGGCGGCACCGCCTCGCGGGCAAGGCGGCAGAGTGCGCTCGGTGGTGGGCGCGAGGGCCTCAGCTGGCCGGTCAAGATCGGGATCGGTGGCGGCTCGGTGGCGGTGATCGGATTGGTGATCGCCATGATCGTGGGCAATGGCGGGGGGCGTTTCGACGATGCCGAGTTGCCCGAATCCTTCGTCAACGAAGGAGGGGATCGGGTGCTTTCCGCGGGGGAGAAGGCGGTCGCGGCTCGCTACAACGAGGCCCGTTCGCTGCTGCTCGAGGGGCGCCCCGGCGCGGCGTCCAAGGCTTTCGCCGCTCTCCTGGAGTCGGGTGACCTCAAGCAACCGACGCTCGGCTGGACCCAGTATCACGCCGGGATCGCCGCCCTGCTCAACGGGGAGTCGCCGGCCAAGGCGCGACAGTATTTCACCGAGATGGCCAAGGCTCCCGGATTCGAGGAAACCGAGGAACCCCTCGCGGCACAGGGCGCCTTTTTCCGGAAAGCGGGCCAGGTGCTGGCGGATCCGCTCCCGGTCATGCCAAATGCGGAGGCGGGTCTGGCCAAGGGCACCTTCGAACGATTCGCCCTGTTGGCCTACGGCCTGAAGAACTGGAACCAGGCCCAGTTCGGTTCCGCGATGGAGTTTCTCTCCGCGTTTTCGGAGTCGGATTTTTCCCAGGGCTTCGCCTGGATGGACGCCTACCGGGGGCTGGTCGAGCCCTACGCGGCGGACGCCGGAAAGGTGGCGAACCTGCCGAAGCCGTCGATCGCGATGTCCGAGGGCGACCTGGAAGCGTTGAGGTCGCAGCTGGAGGCCGCGCTCAAGGGGCTCCGGACAAAAGGCGGCGCCCGGGAACTGGCCCAGGATCGTCTCGCTCGAATCGACGAATTGATCGAGGCGAAGAAAGCGCTCGCGGCCGCGCCACCAGAGCCCGAGCCCCAACCCGGGGAAATCCCGCCGAAGATGGCGGCGAACGACGATGGATCGCCCGACCAGGCAACGAGCGTGTTTCTCAACCCCGAGCAGATGGCCCCGGCCCCGGTGGTTCCGCCCGGTGACGGTGCGGATGGGGAGCCGGAATGGACACCGGAGGCGGTTGCGGAACGAGCGAGGTTGGCCGAAACGATCGCCGCCGTCGCCGACGATGCAAAAAACTACCGTTTCGAGGTGGTGCGCGACACGGTGGCGGCGTTCGAGCCCGGGACCGCGGCGGTCGGGCAGGTGCGGGAGGACTACCTGGCAGCGCTCGACGGGGCGATGGCCTTCCGGGATCGGTTGATCGAGCGCCTCTCGGCCGGTGACTACGAGGGACGACTGCTGCGAAAGGAGGGACTGCCGATCGATTGCAAGGTGGTGGGAGCGGAGCCCGACAAGCTGGTCGTCGATCTCATGTTCGGTCCGAACGATCTTCCCATCGCCGACGTGGCACCGGGTTGGATGCTGTCGGTGGGGCGGGAAAGCTGGTTGCCGGAGACTCCCGACGAAACCGCCAGCGACGACTGGGCCGAGGCGGCCTGGTTCGCCCGGCAATCCGGCCTCGAAACCGAGGCGGAGATGCTGGCACAATCGGTCGCACCCCTGTCCGAGACCTTCGCCAAGCGCTGGGCGCGACTGAGCGAACTTCCCTAGGGCTGGAAACTCAGCGGGATTCGCCCCGAACCCTCAGGCGAGCACGGCGAAGCGTTCCTCGAAACGCTGCTCGATGGCGGCCTTCAGTTCCTCGCCATCGAGGTGCTCCACGGCCTCGTTGAGGAAGCCCTGGCTGATCATCTGGCGCGCCTTGCGCGGGGCGATGCCCCTGGCGCGCAGGTAGAAGATCTCCTCGTCGCTGATCTGGCCGCTGGTGGAGCCGTGGCTGCACTTCACCTGGTCGGCATCGATCTCGAGCCCGGGCATGGAATTCGCCTCAGCCTCGTCGCTGCCCAGCAGGTTCCGGCATTTCTGGTAGGCGTCGGTGTGATGGGCGCCCGGACAGACCTGGATGAGTCCGCTGAAAATGGTCCGCGAACGGTCGTAGAGCGCGTTCTTGTAGAGCAGGTCGCTGGTGGTGTGACCCGCCTCGTGGAGCTGCAGGGTGCGCTGGTCGAACTCCTGGTTTCCGTCGGCTAGGTTCGAGGACAGCATGCGACTGTCCGCGCCCGGGGCGGTGAGTCGGCTCACGCTCTCGTTGCGGGACCAAGCGCTGCCCACGTTCACGAAACAGCTGGTGGCCCGGGCGTCGCGACCAACACGGGTGCCGTTGAGGTGAAAATGCTTGGAGCGATCGTTCCAGTTCTGGAAGGCGACATACTGCGCGCGGCTGCCGTCTTCGGCCGCGATATCGACATTGGCGACGGCGAGTGTGCGATCCTCCGGGGTTGCCGATCGGAACCAATCGAGCACCGTGACCGAGGCGTTGGCTTCGGTGACCACGAGTGTGTGGGGAAAAATGGCGGTCTGGTCACCGGCGGCCCAGTGGGCGACCTCGATCGGTTTCTCGATCACCACACCCCTGGGCACGTGGACGAAAATGCCGCTGAGCGTCGCCGCGCCGTGGAGGGCCGCGAACTTGGCCCCGCCGAGGCGGGCTTCTTCCTGCATGAAATGCTCCCGGACCAGGTCTCCATGCGCGGCCAGCGCCTCCATGATCGGCAGGCAGATGACGCCTTGTGGCAGATCGGCGGCTCCTTCGCTCTCGACCAGGCGATTCCCGGCGAAGACGAAGCGGGCGGCCGTTTCCTTGAGGCCCCAACGGTGGGTCTTCGCGATGATTTCTTCCGTTTCCGGAAAGGCCGTGGCCGTATCGAGTTGCTCAAACTTCGCGTTTCCGAGGGTGGCGAAGCGCCAATGCTCGTCGGTGCGGACCGGTTCCGGTGTTTCGAGGAACCGGTGCCAACACTCCTTGCGCCGTTCCAGGTACCAGTCCGGCAGATTGGCGGGTTCATCATGGCGGGGCGGATGGGAAAACCATTCCCCACGCGGGGCGGGACTCGCGGACTCGCGATCAGGCATGGTGGATTCGATTTCGGCCACGGGATTGGGCATGAGTAAGTGAAAGGTTCGGGATTTCCGGAAAAGGGGGGAATGCGGAGGCGAAGGTCGCGGGGATCAGCCCACCGAGCCTTCCATTTCCAGGTCGATGAGGCGCTTCAGTTCCACGCTGTATTCCATGGGGAATTCACGGACGAGGTCGTTGACGAACCCGTTGACGCTGAGGCTCATGGCTTCGGCCTCGCTGAGACCGCGCTGCTGCATGTAGAAGATCTGGTCCTCGCTCACCTGCGAGACGCTGGCCTCGTGCTGGGTGGCATGCTGGTTACCGCGCACGGTGATCGCCGGATAGGTGTCGGTGCGACTGCTGGTGTTGATGAGCAGGGCGTCGCACTCGGTGTTGTTCTTGCAGCCCTTGAGGTGCTTCGGGATGTGCACCTGGCCGCGGTAGGTGGAGCGACCGGTGCCGACGGAGATGGACTTCGACACCACGTTCGAGGTCGTCTCGTCGGCGGCGTGGATCATCTTGGCTCCGGTGTCCTGGTGCTGGCCGTCGTTGGCCAGGGCGATGGAGATGACTTCGCCGCGGGCCTTGCGGCCCTTCATGATGACACCCGGATACTTCATCGTCAGGCGCGAGCCGATGTTGCAGTCGATCCAGCGGATCTCCGCGTTCTCGTGCGCCAGGCCGCGCTTGGTGACGAGGTTGAAGACGTTGTTGGACCAGTTCTGGACGGTGATGTACTGGATCTTGGCGTCCTTCATGGCCACCAATTCCACCACCGCGCTGTGCAGCGTGGCGGTCTCGAACTTCGGCGCGGTGCAGCCCTCCATGTAGGTCACCTCGGCGCCCTCATCGACGATGATGAGAGTCCGTTCGAACTGCCCGAAATTTTCCGCGTTGATGCGGAAATAGGCCTGGAGCGGGTGGGCCACCTTCACGCCCGGCGGCACGTAGATGAAACTGCCGCCGGAGAAGACCGCGCTGTTGAGCGCGGAGAACTTGTTGTCGCCGGTCGGGATGACCTTCCCGAACCACTTGCGGAAGATCTCCGGATGTTCGCGGAGCCCCTCGGTGGAGTTGACGAAAATCACGCCCTGCTTTTCCAGTTCCTCCTTCACGTTGGAGTAGGCGGCTTCGCTGTCGAACTGGGCCTCGACCCCGGCGAGATACTTGCGCTCCTTTTCCGGGATGCCGAGCCGCTCGAAGGTCTGCTTCACGTCGTCCGGCACCTCGTCCCAACTGCGGGTGGGGCGCTGGCCCTTGGCGAGGTAGTAACGGATGTTGTCGAAATGAATGTTCTCGAGGTCCTTGCTGGCCCAGTGCGTGGGCATGGGCTTGTCGAGGAAGACTTTGAGCGCGCGCTTGCGAAAGTCGCGAACCCAGTCGGCTTCCTGCTTGGCATCGGAGATGTAGTCGATGACCTGCTCGGTCAAGCCGTAGCCGGCATCGTAGTCGTAGGCCTCGGGAAAGCTGAAGTTGCCTTCAGCCTGGTCGATCGAGACCGCTTCGAGGGTGGCATTGTCGTGAGGCATGGCGGAGGGGTGGGGAAAGGGTTCGGTTTTCGGTTTTCAGTTGGAGCGGCAGAGCGTGCTCAGGCGGCGAGTTCTTCTTTCACCCAGTCGTAGCCCTTCTCCTCGAGTTCGAGAGCGAGGGACTTGTCGCCGGAGCGGACGATGCGTCCGTCGAACATCACGTGCACATGGTCGGGCACGATGTAGTCGAGCAGGCGCTGGTAGTGGGTGATGACGAGAAATCCGCGCGCGGGCGAACGCATGGAGTTCACCCCCTGGGCGACGATCCTGAGGGCGTCGATATCGAGCCCGCTGTCGGTTTCGTCGAGAATGGCGAACGACGGCTCAAGCATCATCATCTGGAGGATCTCGTTGCGCTTCTTCTCGCCGCCGGAAAAGCCTTCATTGACGGAGCGACCGGTGAATTTCCGGTCCATCTCCAGTTCATCCATCCTGGCATACATTTCCTTGTAGAAGGCGACCGCGTCGATCTCTTCCCCCTTTGGCAGGCGGGCCTGGAGGGCGGCGCGGAGGAAGTTGGCGTTGCTGACGCCGGGAATCTCGTGCGGATACTGGAAAGCCAGGAACAATCCGGCGCGCGAACGTTCGTCGATTTCCATGCCGAGCACGTCCTGGCCGTCCATGGTCACGCTTCCGCCGGTCACTTCGTAGTCTTCGTGGCCGGCCAGCACCTTGGCGAGTGTCGATTTGCCGGACCCGTTCGGGCCCATGATGGCGTGGACTTCACCCTTGGGAATTTCGAGCGTGAGACCCTTGATGATTTCAGTGCCGTCCACGGAAACGTGGAGGTCGTTGATGGAGAGGGAGGCATTCATGGTTGGGAAAAAGGAAAGAAAAGCGGAAGTCGTCAGTTTTCGGATTTGGAAAGGTCCGTTGCCGAGCCGCACTTCGGGCAGACGCCCTTCATGGCGACATCGACGTGGTCGATGCGGGAGCCTTCGGGCAACTCCCAGGCCGCCTCGAGATCGGCGTGGCGACGGAGATCGATGTCGTAGATCTGCTCGCACTCGGAACAGAAAAAGTGTGCGTGCGGTCTCAGGTTCGGGCAGTAGCGGGAGGCCTCGCGATCGACATTGACCTGCTTGATGAGGCCGGCCTGGGTCATCGTCTCGAGACAATTGTAGACCGTGGCCAGCGAGATGCCGGGCATCTTGCCTTTGGCACGAAGAAAGACCTCCGATGCGGTCGGATGGTCGCGTTCGTCCATGAGGACGTCGTAGACGACCTTGCGCTGCTTGGTCATGCGAAAGTCGCCGAACCCGCTGTGGGTCGAGGCGCTCTCGGCGATGGAGGATGAATGGGGCATGTTCTGGCGGGGGTTACGCTCCCGTACGCATACCCGGACTCCTATTGAGATCAAGAATTATTCTAAATAAAAATTAGGATTTGGACCCGAAAAGGAGCGCTCATCGCATGCGACCGTTTGAAAATCAGACGATTGCGATGAAGTGGTGAACTTCCGCCTGTTCGCAGAATCTAGCGGGATTCCTTAGTTTCGTTCGCTGGCGGGTTCTTACCGAGATCGATGAGGTGTCGGTAGAGGACGAAAAGAAACAGCACCGCGAGGGCGCTCGGGAGGGTGAAACACCACGAGAGGAATCCGGCCAACACCCAGGACTCGATCGGGAGCCACTCCCAGGCCAGATTCAGGAGGAATCCGGGCACGGCATTGAACGCGAAATTCACCAGCAGGCCGAAAACGAACGCCAATCCGAACCGATCCCGGGTCAGGTGGAAGCCTCGCTGCACCGCCGAAAAGGAGGAACGGCGTTCCAGGGAAGCGACCGCGTCCACCACGCACAGTCGAACCGCGAAGAAGAATCCCGGAATGATCAGGAAGAGGAAACCGAACAGCATCAACGCCGTCGCCATCAGACGGGCCGCGAGGGCGGGAAAAAAGCGGCGCAGCACCACGAGACAGTCGTCACCAATGTCGGGAGGACGTCCCTCCCAGGTCCGTTGCAGCGCGGCATAGAAGTAGATCACGCCCGCCAGGCCCGCGCAGGTGTGCATCATCGTGCTGACGATCTGGAACTGCCCCTCGTTGAAGATCGGGTTTGCCACATCGTCGTATCCCCAGTCCACGAAGTGCCAACTGACGAAGCTGTCGATCAAGTCCAGCGGCAGCCAGAAGATCACCAGGAAGATGGCCAGCGGCAGCGGGCTCCGCTTCAGAAGGGCGAATCCCTGGCGGAACACCGTGCCGATCCCGCCGTCGAGTGGCTCGTCGAGAAATCCGCGACCGCTCGCGACCCGTTCCCCGGTTTCCAGCAGGCGCACGAAGGCGTCCTTGTGCTCCGGAAGCACGAAATGCTCGCCGTAGGGCAGCATATCCGAAACCGGGCGCCGCTCGCCGCTGAACGCGCAGGTTTCCCACGGCTCCTCGTCCATCTCTCCGGGCACGGGCTCCGGTTCCCCGGGATTGGAAGACATGGTGAGTGGCCGGGCGGGTTCACTCCACCACCTTGACCAGTGCCTCGCACCAGTGCGGCAGCGTGAGGCCGTCGCTCTTCACGGTCACGGTGACCACCTGGATGCCGGGGCGCGCTTCCAATGGCACGCGTCCCTCGAGGACGATCTCACCATCGGTGCGGGAGGCCAGGGCAAGGTCGCCGCGGGGTCGCTCTTCACCCTTGAGGCCCCGGGGAAAATGCGCGGTGGCCGAGAATTTCCTCTCCCGGTCGGAGTGATTCTTCAGTTTCAGGGTCAAGGTGAACGGTTCTCCGACGACCACTTCCTGTCCGTAGGGAAACAGCCAGGTCCATTGCTCATCGACGGCGTAGTTGGGATCGTCCCAGGGCGTGAATTCCGCGATCATCCCGATCCGCTTCCGGTAGCGTCCTTCCAGGTAGTCGAGTTCATCGCCGGTGAAACGGAAGAGGTGCGGGATGTGCTGGTTGACCAGCCAGGTACCCTCCGGCAGTTCGTTGCGAACGATGTCGAAGCACCGCAGGAAGCCGCTGTCCTCGCGCATCAGGTTGCGGTTCATGAGGCAGTAGTCGTCGATGCCCGAGGGCGAGAAGGAATCGCCGATGAAGAAGACCGGTTGTTCCGACTCATCCCCGGCTCGTTTCACCAGCAGTCCACCGTGGTCCAGCATCTGCCCGGGAAAAATGCGGAAGGTGAAATCGAACTCCCGCCATTTCATGGTTTCCCCGTCGGCGACGGTGGTGACCTCCTCGACAGCGTTCGGTGATATGCCCGGCGAGAACACGGAACCGGGCTCGGTGAGGGCGACGGCCACGTTGTCGATGGCGTAGACGGGGCAGTCGAACGCTTCCTGAGCGTCGCGCACGGCCTGGGTATGGTCATTGTGCCGGTGGGTCACCCAGATGCCCTCGATGGCGGTGACCAGCCCGCTCTCCACGGCTTCCTTGAGCGTCTGGAGGGAACGCGGACTGCCGACGTCGAGGGCGAATCCGACCTTGTCCTTCGAAACCAGCAGCTTGGTGGTGCCGATGTGCTGAACCCAGTCCGGCAGATCGACGTGCTCGGCGAGCGGCATCGATTCCATCTTCGCCTCGGGACCCAGCACCTTGTCGGCGCAGGTGCGCATTCGTTCCTCACCGAAGTACCAATGCAGGGCGTTGGTGGAAAGGTAGTTCGCGTAGATCGCCCGCATCCGTTCGACGGCGATGTCGATCGTCGCCCGCGGATCGGTGATCAGCGGGCCCTGGCTCGGCACGAGCACGTCCGGCTCCTTCGCCGCCAACTTCTCGAGGCTCTCGATCCAGGTGCCTGCCCGACCGAGGTAACCGTGGTAGGCGCCGACCTTGGCGTCGCGAATGGCGTCCTGGAAGCTGTAGAGATCCGGCACCCGGCCGCCGGCGAGGAGTAGGTTGCCGGTGAAGGCGATCCGCTTGCCCTCGCGTTCCAGCAGGTAGGTGACGCCCTCTCGGGTGACGCCCGGCGTGGACAGCACCTCGATGGTCTCTCCGCTCATCTCGATGCGGTCGCCGTCCTTGACGAACCCGGATGCCGCCAGCCGCCGGACGGGCAACCGGGTCACCTGCTGATCGTAGTAGTCGAAGCGCTTCTCCCACCAGGCGTTCCAGTGAACGCGAGGGCGGAGGAAAAGGTCCTTCACCGATTCAGGAACGAAAACCCCGGTTTCCTTGACCCTCGGTCGCGCGGCCACCGCCAGGTAGCGCCGCGCGTGGGTCAG
>JAUIGT010000149.1 GCA_030432615.1 Verrucomicrobiia bacterium | reverse complement strand
ATCTCCGGTCACTCGCAAAGATCCGGCGGCAGGCCTCCTCCTGGTCCCGGAGGTCCGCGAAACGCACCCACCGGGCGATCGTTCCGAACAACTTGAGAAAGGCCCGGAACATCCACGAATAGGCATCCTGGCCGTCGCGGCTGATGTGCCATCCGCAGGAGAAGACGAGGCGAGCCTCCGGTTCCGCGAAATCGAGCACCGCCTGGGCCGTGCCCGTCGAGTAACCCTCCACGCCCCAGGGCACCAGCACCACCAGCACCCCGTCGCAGCCGGCAACCGCCTTCCGGATCACTTCGCGATCGTTGGTCCGGCCCGGCACGACCGCAATCCGTTCCCGAAACGCCTCCAGTTTTCCGACACTCTCCTCGCGGCAAACGCCCACCACCTCGCATCCACGATCCAAGGCATGACGGACCAGGTATTGCCCCAGCTTCCCGGATGCGCCGACGATACAGACTTTTTTCATGAACGGATTCCTTCCAAGCTGGGCTTCTCGAACGTGGGCGGGACGTCATCGCCGACGCCCGTTTTCTCGACTACCCGAACAGCCAAGCAGCGATTTCCCGAAAAGCGAACGCGGAATCCATACCGAGGCATTCGAGGCCCGTGAGCGCTTGCTGGGTAGCCCAATGTGGCGCCGGTTTGCATCCGGCGATTCGCCAGGGAAAAATCCGATCCTACCAAACGGCGATTCGGAGGCTCCAAGCTGGCGCTACATCAGGAGATTCGCGGGCTGAAAGCCTGCGCCGCACCCAGCGATTCGCGGGCTCCAAGCCCGCGCCACCTTGCTCTCCCAGTATGTTGCGGAAGATCACCACTTTCCCCCCGACCGCACCAAGCCGACCATGACTCCCTGGATGAGCAATTCCCGCGCGGGGAGCAAGTCGGGGTAATCGGGATTCTCGGCCTTCAGGAACGGCTTCCTGTTTTCGGTGACGTAGCGCTTCAGGGTGGTCTCGCCATCGATGAGAGCGGCGACGATGTCCTGGTTCCGCGGCTCGCGCTGCTCCAAAATGACGTGGTCCCCGTGACAGATATGGGCGTCGATCATGGAATCGCCACGCACCCGCAGGGCGAAGGTCTTGTCGGAAGGCTTGAGACAGATGCTGCGCGCATCGACGGACAGACAACCCTCCGGCTCCGGCGGCGTTTCGTCTCCGTAACCGGCCGGAATCATCCCGTAGATGGGAATGTCCACGATGGGCTCCCGCTCTAGCCCGCCTTCATCGACAAGGGTCAGGGCTCGTGCCTTGTTAGGCAGGCGCCGGACGACCCCCTTGCGCTCGAGGGCGCGCAGGTGACTGACCGCGGCGGTCTGGCTGGCGAATCCGAAATGTTCCTGGATCTCGCGCGTCGAGGGCATGATGCCGGACGCGGCGTGCTGATCCTTGAGGTAATCCAGGAGTTCTTGTTGGCGTTGGGTTAGCTTCATACGAACAGTGGTCCGGTGAACAGTCACGGATATTTCCGGTGTCTGCAAGACGAAAATGCCTTTTATTTCCCGCTTCTTAACTATCGTTTGCCCGTGTCTCCCCCTCCCCTCTGTTCGACCTCACCCTTCCGAAGAAGAGAATCCCCTTTCCCGGGTCCCCTCCCTTCGCTCCTGCCCGCCGCCCTGTTCCTCGTGGTTCTGGCTTCCTCCCCCGCCTTTTCGCAGGAGAAAGAAGCCCGGGAGCGACCCGCGATCCCGCGCCCGGATCCGGCGGTGGCCCCGGAGAGCGACCGGAAGCCGAACATCGATCCCACCGCCAACCGCGATCCCTCTTCCCAGTTCTCCAAGAACGTCAGTCCCAGCGGCCTGGCCCTTGGCGTGCTCGACAAGGACGTCGATAGCCAGGGCCTCCCGGAAGCGCTCGAGGGACTCGCCAAGGCCGGCGCCATGGCATCGTCGAAACAGGACTGGCCCCGGGCGAGGGCCGCCTACCAGAAAATGATCGAGGCCGCGCCCCAGAACGCGCTCGCCTTCGCGAACCTCGGCATCGTCGAATACCGGATGGAAAACTTCGAGGCGGCCCGGGCGGCGCTTCGTCGGTCCCTGCAACTGAATCCCACCATCTCGCAGAACTGGATCACCCTCGGCCTGGTCTATCACCGCGAGGGAAACCTGGAACTGGCCATCGCCTCGCTGGCGCGCGCGCTTCACGAGGACGCCCGAGATCCGCGGGCCCACCTCTACATGGCGGTCGTCATCAACGACTACGGCTGGGGACCGGCGGCCATCACCGAACTGCAGCGCGCCATCCAGATCGACCCGAACTACGCCGACGCGCATTTCAACCTGGCCCTGATGTACCTGGAGCAGGACCCGCCCGCGATCGAACTGGCGCGACGCCACTACTACCTCGCCGTCGATCTCGGCGCCGCGCCGGATCCGCAGTTGGAAAAGGAGGTCGCCTTGAAACCCGGCGGCGGCGAGAAAGGCGAGGAACCGCCCTCGAAGGAACCGGCGGCTTCCCGGTGAACCAGTCGATTCTCTCCTTGCCAGAATCCGACTCCGCGGCCTTCTTTTCCCCGCTCGACCGCCCCGCTCTCCACCCATGAACGACTTCTTCGTTTTCGAATCCGACACCGAGACCGAACCCGGAGAAGGCTCGCCCGACATCGTGGAAGCGGCCGCTTCCCGGCGCCAGGCCCTCGGCCGACTGGCCACGCTGACAGGGGGACTTTTCCTCACCGCCTGCGGCACCAATCCGGCCCCCGTCGCCCCCCGGCCCACCGGTGCCCCGACGACCTCGTCTTCGCCCCCCTACCCGCCGACCGCCTCGACCCAGCCGACCACGGTCAGCTACTCCCCGCAGGATTCGGGTTTCCTGAGCCGCGGTTTCGAACCGAGCCAACCCCCGCCGAACGTCACCGCCCGGGCGGCGATCGTCGTCCAGGCCAATTCCGGCAAGGTGCTCTACGCGAAAAATGCCGATACCCGTCGCCCGGCCGCCAGCACCCAGAAGCTCCTGCTCGGCATCCTGGTCGCGGAACGCGGCAACCTAGGCGGGAATCTCACCGTCCAGAAAAGCGACACCTGGTGCGAGCCCACCAAGATGGGCATCCAGGCCGGCCAGGTCTACCAGCGGGGCTACCTGCTGAAGACGGTCCTCGTTCGCAGCAGCAACGACATCGCCCGTTGCCTCGCCCGGGATCATTCCGGCAGCGAGAACGCCTTCGCCGCGGCCATGAATCGGCGCGCCCGGCAACTGGGCATGAACAACTCCTACTTCACCAACTCCAACGGCCTGCCCGATCCTCCCGGCCAGTTCTCCACCGCGCGCGACCTCGCCATCCTCGGGGCCGCCGCGATGCGACACCGGGAGATCCGCGAGGCCGTCTCGACCAAGTCGATGACCTTCCGTTTCGCCGACGGCCGGACCGTTCCCGTGAACAACACCAACAAGGTGCTGCGCAGCTTTCCCTACTGCACCGGAATGAAGACCGGCTACACGAACGCCGCCGGACGCTGCCTGGTTTCCAGTGCCAGCTACGACGGGCGCAACGTCATCGCCGTGATCCTCGGCAGCACCTCCCCGAACGTGTGGACGGAATCGCAGGCCCTGCTGAAGTGGGGGCTGGGGGTGTGAAGGTGGTTCGAACGTTGCACCTCGAAACTTGAACGTTGAAGGGAGAAATGAGGAGATGGGAGAGAGGTCGCGAAACCGTAGGCGGCTCGGATGTGCGCTGGTGGCGGCCATTCCGCTGCTTCTCGTAGCCTTGGGGTTCTTGCCTCCTTTGATTTCGACGAAACGGAAGATTCACTCGGCCCGGGAGCAGTTGGAGAAGGCGAACACCTTGGCCGAAGTCCGGTCGGCCCTCGGCAAGGATCCGACACGCGAATGGACATCGCACGACATACCCGCCTGGCTCCTGGAAAAAATCGACCGGCCGGTTGCGCCGGCGGACCACCTCTACGCCTTCAACTTCGAGGGGCTCCCCTACTGGTTCGTCCGCGTGCTCGTGAACGAGGACGGAGAAGTCCTCTGGTGGAGCCTGGACTTATCCCGCCCCCTTCGAAGTTCGACGTTGGAAGTTCAACGTCCGACATCCCCCCGCCTCGCATGGCGGAAGGGCAAACGCTCCAGCCGGCTGGTGCAGGGGCCGGGCGTATCGACCCACCACATCCGGACGGCGATGGGATCGTAGACCCGCCGGTGGGCGACGGCGGCCTTGACGACGACGACATCCAGTTCGGTCGGCTCGATGCCCTGGCTGCGCCATTGTCCGAGGTCGAAGGGAGGCGTCTTCTTCGAGGTGAGCAGGATCGTCAGGCCTTCGTGACGAACCACCGCGCTCGGTCCCATGTCGAATTGATCGCCTGAAACCGAGGCCAGGTGGCTTTGTCGATCCTCCAGCGCGAATCGACCGTCGCTCCGGGAAACCAGCTCGACCTCGAGATGCAGCGGTCCCGGATCGAGACGGCTTCCCTTTCCTCCGATGGCGAGTTCGGTGCGGTCGCCGATTTTCAAACCGGAGAGCCGGGAAACGCACTCGGGATCGTTCAGGCAGATGGCGGCGTTCCCGATCCGCGCCTCTACCAGGGCCCGCAGGAGCCCGGTCATGTCCCCGGGCGCCCCGCCGCCGATATTGTCGGCGGGCTCGACCAGGACCGTGAGGCCCGGCACCGGTTCCTGACGCAGGCTCGCCATCGCTTCAGCCGCGGAAATTTCCCCGATCTCGGGTTCCCGCGCGTCGAGTTCGCGAGCGAGCGTTTCAAGGTCATCGAGAATCGCTTCGGCGACCGATGCCTCGCCGGTCCCGACGACCTGGAAGCTGACCCCGGTGTCCGGCGTGTCCGCGTAGGCGAATCCGCCCGCGATGTTCACCGCCCAGGTCCGGTCCGACCTCGCTTCCGCCTCCCGGGCGCGCGTCTCCAGCGAAGCCATCGGGTCGTTGGCGGTGCCGGTGCGGCTGGGAATCCAGATCAATCCCGGCCGCCGCAGCCACATCCGGGGGCATTCGCCCGTTTCCAGGCATCGCCGCAACAGGGCCGCCGCGCGGATGGCGGCTTCGCGGGCGTCGGTGTGGGGATTCTCCCGATAGGCAACCAGCGCGTCGGCGTGCTCGGCCATGGCGGGCGAAAAATTCGCATGCAGATCGTAGACCCCGAAGACCGGCAGGTTCCCCGCCCCGGGCAGGGATCGCAGGCGCCGCAGGATCTCGCCTTCCACGTCGGGAATCGTCTCCGCCACCATCGCCCCGTGAAGAACCAGGTAGACCGCATCGAGCGTCTCCCCTCCCGGCCAGGCGGCTTCGACCTCACCCCAGAACGCCTCCACCACGGCGTCCTCCACCGTGCCGCTCGGCATCGCCCGGAAGTCGACCGCCGGCACCACCTCCCAGTCGTTTTCGGCGGCAAAATCGAGCACGCCCCCGAGCGGCGAGGCATCGCCCGCGCACGCCAGCATTTCAGCGCCGCGCCGAATCTCGAAATCCGAAAGCCCTGTGGTCTCGTCCACGAAGCTGTGCGTTTCGTGGAAGAGACCGGCGAGAAAAATGCGGGGTCTTGCTTTCACCACTTCATTCGATTCCTCGTCCACGCCCCATTCATCCTCCTCTTCCTATTCCTTTTCTTCGTCCTCTTCCCCCCTCTTCGGAAACACCTTTCCAACCCGAGGAATAGGAATAGGAATAGGAATAGGAAGCCCTACAGGATTCCGTGCTTGGCGAAGACTTCCGACACGGGTACGCCGGCGGCAAGTTCGTCGCGGACCGTGTTTTCTCCCGACACCTTTTCCAGGGCCAGTCGCAGCGTCTCTTCGGCTTCCTCCGCGGGAATGACGACCACCCCATCGAGATCGCCGAGAATGTAATCCCCGGAACGGATGATGACGCCATCCATGGCGATCGGTTCCCCGATCCTGGTGACATCGAGCCGTCCCTTGGAGTCGGCCGGGGTGCAACCGATGCCGAAGACCGGGAACTCCATCCGCTCCAGCGCCCACTGATCGCGCGTGCAGCCACTCATGACCACGCCGCGCACGCCCTTCGCCTTGCAGGCCGTCGAGAGCAGCTCTCCCCAGAACGCCGAGCCCGTGTGGTGCCCGGCGTCCACGACCAGCACGTCCCCGGTCTTCATCCGGTCGATGGCTTCCATCTCCAGCTTGTAGGGCTCCGCCGGAATGTGATCGACCGTTTCCGCCACGGCGGTGAACACGCGACCGCACACCCGTCGGGCCGGGGTCAGGGCGCGGATGTCGGCGCCGAGGCACTGGTGACGGTGTCCGAGGGAGTCGAGCACATCGGCGACGACGGCGGAATACAGCTTTTCGAGAACGGAAATCGGGTCGGAGTCCATGATTGCGGCAACTTTGCGCTGGTTCCCCGAAAGCCGGCAAGGTCAGAATCGCGCCAACATGGCAGATGATTTTCCCGCTCCCCCCGAACCCGACAGTCCCGAAGACGCCACCCGCGGCGAGGGACTCGGACGCTCCTTTCGCCAGGCCCGCAAGGAAATGTGGGTCATGCTCGGCGCCTGGATCGTTTTCTTTCTTTGGGTCACGATCAGCTGCGCCCGGACCGCTTTCGCGGAGCCGGGTGAGCACGGGGAAATCACGACCTTCCTCGGCATGCCGAGCTGGGTGGCCACCGGGATCGCGATTCCCTGGGTCGCCGCCAACCTCTTCATCATCTGGTTCGCGCTCGGTTTCATGAAGGACACCCCGCTGCCCGCCGACGAACCGGACCCGGAACTCGAAACCTCCCCCACCGCCGAGTGACCATGCCCGGCTTCCTCTCTTCTTTCGTGCCCGGCCCGCTGCTGGCCATGAGCGGCGCCGCCTCAAACTCGGCGCTGATCAGTTTCGCCATCTACATCGCGCTGGTCTTCGTCATTGCCGGGATGGCCAATCGCCTGCAGAAGGGCAAGTCCTTCGTCGGCGAATACTTCCTCGGCAGTCGCGGCATCGGCCTCTGGGCCTTTGCGCTCACCTACGCGGCCACGGCGGCCTCGGGCGGCAGCTTCATGGGATTTCCCGCCCTCATCTACACTCACGGCTGGTCGCTGGCCTGGTGGATCTCCGGTTACATGATCGTTCCCCTGGTGGCGCTGGGTTTGTTCGCCAAGCGCATCAACCAGGTCGGGCGTCTAGCGGGTGCTATCACCGTGCCGGAACTTCTCCGGAAACGATTCGCCAATCCCTACGTGGGCTACGTGGCGACCGCCCTGGTGGTGTTCTTCATGTTTTTCTACCTGCTGGCCCAGTTCAAGGCGGGCGCGGAAATCATGGCCACCCTGATGGACGGGGTCCCGGTCTACGAGGCCGCCACCGGATGGATCGCCGCCGCCAAGGAGGGCATTCCCTGGGTCGGACAGGCCTCGGCGGACTACCTGCTCTGCCTGGTGATCTTCGCCGTGGCGGTGATCCTCTACACGGCCTACGGCGGTTTCCGCGCCGTGGTTTGGACGGACGTGATGCAGGGCATCGTCATGGGCATCGGCGTGGTCATCCTCCTGGTGCTGACCCTGAACCAGGTCGGCGGGCTGAAGAAGGCGACCGAGACGCTCGCGGAAATGACGCCGCCCGAGTTCGGGACGGTCCTCATCCGGTCGACCGGCGAAGGCGCGGTGGCGGATCTCCAGGTGGGGGACTGGGTCGAGACCGACGAGGGAGGCATGGTCCGGATCACCGGTGCCTCCAACGTCGAAGTGTCGGATCAACCGGACGGGCACGAATCCCGGGGCATGCTGCTGCTGACGAATCCCTCCGAGATCGAGAAAGTACGGGAGCGAGCCGTACCCGGCTTCGTGGCCCGGATCACCTCGCGGGAACCTTACGCCCACGGAGCCGGAGAAAAGGGCGTCTACCTCACGGCCCCCGGTCCCTCGAAGACTTCGTCCATGGGATTTCTCCCCGTGGCCTTGGCCATGAGTTTCTTCGTCTTCTGGAATTTCTCCGGGGCCGGTCAACCCAGCTACATGGTCCGGCAGATGGCCTTTCGCGACACCCGGGTGCTGCGACGTTCCATCGTGCTGGTCGCCCTCTTCTTCAGCCTGATCTATTTCCCACTGGTGGTCATCTTCACCAGTGCCCGCCTCCTGTTGCCGGGAATGGAGGTCTATCCCGATCGCATCATGCCGGAGATGGCATCCCACGTCACGGAGCTGGCGGGGGTGCCTTGGTTGGCGGGCCTCCTGGTGGCGGCGCCCTTCGCTGCGGTGATGTCGAGCGTCGACAGTTTCCTCCTTCTCGTCGCCTCCGGCGTGGTCCGGGACATCTACCAGGACTCCATCAATCCGGACGCCTCCGAAGATCGGATGCGCAAGCTGAGTCACGCGGTCACCGTGATCGTCGGCTTTCTCGCCGTACTCGTGGTGCTGAATCCTCCTCCCTACCTGCAGACCCTGATCGTCTTCGCCTCGGGCGGCCTCGGGGCGAGTTTCCTCATGCCCATCGTCCTGGCGCTCTACTGGCCGCGCATGACCTCGGACGGCGCTCTCTTCGGCATGATCAGCGGCGCCTTGACCATCCTGGTGCTCTACTTCGCCGGCTACATCGCCAACGGTTCCTTCGGCGAATACAATCTCCTCGGCCTCCACCCGATCGTGTGGTCGATGTTCATCACCGCCATCGTGATCTTTTCCGTCAGCCTCGCCCAGCGCCCCCCGGACAAGGCGCTGGTGGAGAAGTATTTCGGGCGATGAGGTTTCGCGGATCGTTGTGAATGGGCTGTTCTTCGATTCGCGCTGGCTCACCTTCTTGTCATCCCGAAGAACGAGACAAATGCTTGGATTGGCCGCTAGACAAGACGATACCAGGCGCTCGCGCTGGTGCGGGCGTGGCGGGAGCCGGTCACGTGTCGGGATGTTGGGCGCTCGTTTCCCGCTGGCGGGAGATCCCTCGGCTGCGCTCGGGATGACAAGAAAGGAACGGGTCCTCCCTAAGGAACCGACACCCTGACCGCAAACGGGCCAACGACAGCGGTCTTCAACATTCGCCAGCCGCCGGGCGATCCTCTCACTGGCCCAGCGCGGCGTCGGCCCGGCGGAGGAGCGCCTCCAGCTCGGCGCGCTGCTCGGCGGTGACGGGTGCGTCGGGGATCAGTTGCAGCGCCATCTCCAACTGCGTGGCGGCGGCCCCGGACTTGCCCGATTCGAGAAGTCGTTCGGCGGCTTCCCCGAGGGCGAGCGCCCGGCGAACCCGTTCCTGCTGCCGCACGACGTAGCGCTCGGCGATGTCGGAGGAATAGGAATCTTCGGAAACCGGTGCCTTCGTCAGCGTGGCGCCCGAGGGAAATGCGTGGGCCGCTTCCTTCGGATTCCACGAGACCGGCACCGCTCCGAAATCGTAGCTGGGATCGGGCTCGTCGATGACGGGAACCACTTCCTCGCCGGCTTCGAGGCGAACCATGCCTTTCAGGATGACGGAGGTGCGTCCGAACAGATCGGAGCGCTGCTCGGTGCGATAGAGCGAACGGGTCTGCTCACCTCCCACCCGGAAAACGCCACCCGTGAGTTCCACGCGATTGTGGACGATGTCGGGATCGGGGAACTTGTCCGTATCCAGGTAGAAATGCCTTCCATCGGCCTTCGGCGCCGTCCCCTCGACCTGGTAGGAAACCGGAATCCGCCCGGTCTCCTGTTCCTCGGGCAGGTAACTCAGCAACTCGGCCGGGAGCGGCAGGTTGTTCAGATCGACGGGATCGTCGGACAGGAAGCGCACTTTCGTGATGGTGGGATCGCTGCCAAGCGGTCGAGCCTGGGCGGCCTCCGCGGGAGCGGTCCCGTGGGTGGAAACCAGGGCGTCGGAAACCGCTTCACCGTCAGCCGACGCCGGCGTCTCCACGACCGTTCCGGTCGCGGAGGGCGCATCGACATTCCGAGAGGTCTCGGTCTCGCTCGCCCGTACCTCGGCCACGATCGGTCCCGATCCGGGTTTCTCCACGGCGCGGGGAAGAACGATGGTGGCGGTCACCACGGCGGCAGCGAGTGCTCCCAACGAAGCGATGCGCACCGGCTGGGTCCGGGAAGCGCGCTCGTTTCCGGAATCGAAGGCGACCACCTTCTCGTCGGGCTTCGGCGCCGGCAATACGGACAAGCGGGGCGGATCGGCGGTGACATGATCCTCGAGTTCTCCGGCAAAACTCTCGCGGAGCAGGTCGCACATGCCGCGGAGGTCCTCCAGCTCGGCCTGCGCCTCGGGCGATCGCCGCAACTGGGCTTCGACAACGAGGGCCTCTTCGGCGGGCAGTTCTCCGAGCAGATAGGCGCTGAGCCGCGGATCGTCGGGACTGAGGGGAGCGTCTGGTTTCATCGTTGAAGTCGGGGGGATTGCGGGAAGACGATTGCGGGAAAAGGAGAAAGGCGGGAAAGGATCGCGACGGTCACTTGCTCAGGGCTTCTCGTTCACCCCCATCATGACGCGGAGGCGCTTGATGCCGGTGTGAAGCAGGAAGCCGACGTTGCTGACGCTGAGGTCGGTGATCTCGGCGATTTCCTTGTAGCTGAGGTCGCCCTGGAATTTCAGGCGAATGACCTCGCGCTGGTTCTCGGGAAGCTTCTCGACCAGTCGCAGCACCTCCTCGTGCCGTTCCGCCCGGACCGCCTGGGCCGCGGGATCAGGACGCCAGTCATCGAGCATGTCGAAGGCCTCGCTGCTGGTGATGGTCATGGGCTTGTCCTTGCGGAGAATGTCGATGGTCCGATTTCGCGCCACGGTGTAGAGCCAGCTCTTCAGCCGGCCCTCGACGGAGGCGGGATCCTGCTGGTGCAGTTTCAGGAAAGTATCCTGCACCACGTCTCGGGCGCGCTCCCAGTCACCGTTGAGCAGCCCGGAGACATAGCCTGTCAGCGGCCCTTCGAACTCGCGAAGGGCCGACTCGACCATGGCATCCGGTGATTGCTCGGCCAAATAGACGGCGGCTGATGGAGGCATTCTTGTTTCTTTCCCCCACTCAAACGATGCGCTCCGGGTTTTCTTAGGCGGGGGCCGGGATTTTTTCGGAAAAAGATTCCCTGCGAGAGCGACGGGACCGGTGCGATCCGGTGCCGCGTCGTTCTCACAACAGAGGATAGCCGAGAATCCTCAGGGAGACCAGAGCGGGAGAACAAATTCCCGAACCACTCGGATCGGAGGACAGGCTACCCGGGAATCCGTGCCGCGAGTGGCGTTCTCGGAGAAGACGCGCCCCCCCGGGTTTCCGTTGGCCGCGTTCCGCCCCGCCCCGGATTCCCTCTCCCCCGCACCGATCACGCGGAGGCACGAGGCTTCCGAGCCGGCGCCAGGCATTTGAGGTCGATCAACCGGGCGGCGTTGTCGAGTGTCCGCAGCAGCAGGACGTCGCCGATGTACTCGACCACCTCGGGATCCAGTTTTTCGTTGGAGATGGCTTCCTGGTAGTGCCGTTCGCACTCGGTTTCCCTGGCAATGAGCAGGTCGAGCACGGAGCCATCCTGGGGAACGGGGCCGTGCTCCCCCAGCCAGCCGGAGACTTCCCTCCACACCAGGGGCTCTCGCTCCTCCGGGGAATACTGGCGCCGTTCGATGATCGCGAGATCCTGGAAGGAACGTTCGTGATTCCGATGGATGTCCGTCAGAACGGCGAGACGGGATTCGTTCATGGCCCAGCCATCGAGGAGCAGCCGGTAGGTTTCGGCGGCGCCTCCCTCCATGCGGCAGAGTTGCTGGTAGGAAGCATCGGGAGAGATGAATTCGGTCATGAGCGAGAATGGCTACTGAAGATTGGAGGGACCACCTGGGTCGGTGTCCCGAGAGGCGGGAGGGAGGAGAGAAAAGGCCACGAAAAAACCCGGACCACAGAATTCATGCCGAGATTGCCTCTCGCGGGGGACTCTGTAAATCCGGGCAACGTTGCCTCTGAGAGCCCGACAACATTGTCGAGCGATGTGTTTCGAGGAGACTGGCGGAGACGAACCGACCGTTCTCTACACCAGACCTAACACAGACTACCCACGAAGCGAACTACTTTTTTTCGGAAGTCCCCTCGCTCTCGATGACCACCGACGCCACCTCGCTCAATTTGATGCGCCGGCTGGTGGCGATATCGCGCAGGCGCAGGTAGGCGTCTTCCTCGGAGAGGTCGTGGCGAGACATGAGGATTCCCTTGGCGCGCTCGACTTTCTTGCGAGTCTCCAAGGCCTCCCGCAGGTCCTGGTTTTCCTTCCTCAGCTCCTGGAACTGGGCGAAACGCTTCATGACCACGTGCACCGTGGGTTTGAGATCGTCGGCGCTGACGGGATCGGTCAGGTAGGCCATGACGTGATCGTCCAGCGCCTCTTCCAAGCTGGGGTGTCCTGAATTGCCGGAA
>JAUIGT010000713.1 GCA_030432615.1 Verrucomicrobiia bacterium | reverse complement strand
CTCCCGCGAACTGCGTCTTCGCGCGGAGATCCTGCGCGGATTGGCGGCGACGGGAAAGGCGGATTTCAAGTTCGTGGTCGATACGGAGGCCGACCTGGAGGAGATCGGAGAGATCGTGGAGATTTCCGGGATCGCCCCGGACCGGGTGTTCCTGATGCCGAAGGGCGTCACCGTGAACGAACTCGACGAGCGTGCCGCGTGGCTGGCGGGTTGTTGCCAGGCGCACGGGTTCCGCTATTCGGACCGCCTCCACGTGCGGTTGTTCGGATCCCGCCGCGGGGTGTGAAGAATGGTCACTCGACCTCCTGAACCTCGCCGACTTCGCCGCCGGTGTTTTCGGGTGCGGGATCGAGGAAGCCGGTATCGACCAGGAACTCGTCCATCTCCGCGTTGCAGGCGTCGTAGGTAACGGGATCGACATTGAGATTGTAGAAGCTGTGCTGGCGTCCCTCGAAGGGCACCAAGCGGCAGTCGTTCTTCTTCTTCCGCATCCGGTGGACGAATTTCTCCACCAGGCCGATGGGCGTGATCCGATCATCGGTGCCATGCAGGAACAGGGCCGGTGGCAGGCCCTTGTCGATGTGGGGAAGCAGCGCGGCATCGCGGGCCGAGAGGCCGTTCTGTTCGAACGCCTCGCTGCCATAGCCTCCCTTTGCGATCTCGATCAGGGGGCTGAAGAGCACCATGGCGTCGGGAATCGGATCGACATCGGTGGGATCGGTCTGATCGTCGGCGAGGTTGTGTTTCATTCCCGCCGTCGCCGCGATGGTGCCCCCGCCGAGGGCTCCGGCCACGATCACGCGTGCGGGATCGACCCCGAGCGGGCCGGCGTAGAAGCGCACCCAGCGGATGGCCGAGCGGGCGTCCTGCATCGCCTCGATCGGGGAGGCGCCATGCTGCTGGTGGGTGCGATAGTCGACGAGGATCGATACCGCGCCGCGTCCGGCGAAATAGAGGGCGTGGGGAGCGAACTGACTGACCCGGCCGGTGTCGAAGCCGCTGCCGAAGAAAAACAGGATGGCCGGTCGGCGGGCTCCGACGCGTTCCCCCGCGGGGAAGAAGACGTGGGACATGAGGCTGGTGCCGTCGTCCAACTCCTTGTAGGCGACCGACTCCGCGGAAGCGAGCAACTCCGCGTCGCGATCGATCAGGTTCCTCGATTCGGGATTCATCTGGTGACTGCTGGGATGACGGGGGTAACGGACGAGATTAGCGGGCCGCTCGCCACTTGGCAAGTCGCCAGAAGGTGCTCTCGCTTTTGCGGTGCGCCCATGTTGGGGTAGACTGGTCGGACCGATGACTGCATTTCCCCTCGCGCCGAAGGAAAGGCGCCACTCTTCGCTTGGTCCTGGCAGGGCCTGGCTGTTCGCGGCCCTCGCCGGAATCCTGTGTTCGCCGATGGCGCGGACCCAGGACGCGGTGACGGAGACTCTCGCCAAGGATCCACCGCCAGGCGTCTCGACGCCCTCCCTGCAACGTCAAATGGAAGGGCTCTACACCTCGTGGCGGGAGGCGATGGAAAAGCAGGATCTTTCGGCCTGGCAGCAGGTTACTTCCCAGGCTCGCCAGGGCGAGATCCGCAACCAGATCGTCTCCCAGCGCTTGTCGTTTCCGCAGGCCATGTTCGCGACTCCGATGCGGGCGCCGAGTCTGGACGGGTTGGTGCATGTCGATACCCTGCTGCGGGGCGAAACCGCTTCCTCGATCTATTTCGGCAAGGCGGATTTCGGCATCACCGAAGCCTCCCAGGTACGGGAGAATTTCATCGTCCTGCGTTTCGTGAAGGAGTTCGGCGTCTGGAAATACGACAATCTCCGCATCGTGAAATTCGGCGACGATCCCTCGATCCTGCTGAAACTCAGAAATGGCGACCACAGTTTCCTGGAGGCGCCCGAGTTCCAGCCCGATCCGGTTCCGCCACGCATTCCCGGCCCCGTGAAGGCCCCGGATTACATCGCGGAACTCTGGGTCACGGCGGTCGGCTACGAGGCCAAGATCAGCATCAATGCCCAGCATCACGCGGCCATCGCCAACGACCGCGGCCGCGAACTGATCAACGGCGGGCTCGCGAAAGGCATCAACCGCATCAGCATCGAGGTGAAGGAGATCCCGGTGAGTGCCGACACGCCGCGCCACCTGGAGATCGCGATCTACGGAGCGGAGAGAGCGGAGGACGAGGCCAAGCGCTTCTATCACTACCGCACCTCTCCCGGCACCGAGGCCCGCAACCTGCAGACCACGTTCCCGGTGCCCGGCTCCTGAGCAGCCTGGAGG
>JAUIGT010000712.1 GCA_030432615.1 Verrucomicrobiia bacterium | reverse complement strand
GACATCCTTCCGCTTCTCGAGTCGGTCCAGCGGACCTCGGGCGTGGAACGCATCGATGTCGCCCATCTCCTGCCACCGCTGCCGCGGAAGTTGCTCTACACCTTTCCCTCGCTATCCCTCGGGCTCAGCGGGCGATACCCCGACAGCTTCTGGACGGCGCTGAACTTCTTCGAATTCTGGCCCAAGGAACGGTTTCTCAGTGTCAACGAGGTCCAGAGGGAGGTGCGCGAAAATTTCACCCGGGTCGCGCCGCCCTACCGCTATGGGGACATCCTCGTGATGATCGATCCCGCCTCCAGTCGGGTGGTCCATTCCTGCGTCTACCTCGCCGACGACATCGTCTACACCAAGAACGGGCCCAGCCTGTTGCGACCGTGGATCCTGATGCGCATGCCCGACCTGGTGACTCGACTTGCCTCCGAGCAGGTGCCCGTGGTCGAGGGATGGCGGCGGAAGGATGCGACCGATCAGCCGGTGGCGCCGGCGCCGGCCCCGGCGGCTCCCGGCAATTCCAACTGATCGGCGGCGCCGCGTCGGGCGGCAATCCGCTCCAGCGCGGACACGGTCCAGATCATCGGGTAGAGCTTTTCGAAATACCAGAGCTTGGCGAAGTAGAAGCCGATCGGTGAAGCGGGAAAGTCGGTGCCGTCCGAGGTGGCTTCCGCCAGCCATTGCGCCCCTCGCTCCAGGAGTTCGTCCGGAATCTCTTCGCAGCCGGCGAGCGCGTCGAGGGCGAGCGCGGTTTCCTCGATGCTGGAAGGAGTGGCGTGACCTCCGCCCCAACCGCCGTCCGCGTTCTGGTTGTCGCGTAGCCAGGCAATGGCCTCCCGGTGAGGTTGCGCGATTTCCGGGGAGGGGGGCAGGGCCTGAAGCGCGAGCACGACCTTGGCCGTTCCGTAGGTGGGATTCTCCTCGTCGCGCCGGAGATGTTGGTTCCCGAACCAGAGCGGAACCCAGGAGCCGTCCGCGCGCTGTTCGCGGCGAAGGAATTCCAGGGCCTTTTTTCGAGCGGACCCGACGCGGCGCCGGATCTCGGTCGGCATCGAGGGCTCCCACGCCTCCCAGGCCCGCAGGGTGTGGGCGGTGAGGTCGGGACTGGAGCGGTCGAACGGGAGCGCTCCCCAACCGCGGCAGAACGTGGGAATGCCGCCGTCGCGATTCTGGAGATCGAGCAGCCAGACGATGCCGCGTTCCGCCGCCGCCCGGCAATCCTCCCGCGAATCCTCGTCGGCCAAGAGGTGAAGCGCCAGCAGCGCGCCCGGCGTGTCGTCGGCGTCGGGAACCCCGCCGGGCAGGTCGGTCCAGGCCCAGCCCCCGGGGGCCGCGTCGGTGAAAGGGTGACGCTCGCGGTATTGCTGCCCGAGCAGCCAGTCGCGAATCGCCTTTCGCTCCGACAGGGGCAGGTCGTCGATCCTACCCTGTTGAGTCAGCAAAGCCTTGACCGAGAGCGTGGTCACCCAGGTGGCGAGATTGGTGTCGATGGGCCAGCTGCCGTCGGGCCGGACCTCGCGCGTGAGAAATTCGAGGGCCTTGGAGACCACGGGATGATCTTTCTGTCCCGCCGCCGCCAGGGCCATGGTCACGAAACTGGTCAGCGGCGCGGCTTCGAGGAATCCACCCGAAGCGGGCTGGATCTCTGCCAGTAGCTTCGAAGCCTTCGGCCAGGCGAGGCCGCGGAAGAGACGGAAGGGCCCCCACGGCGGCGCGATGCGGAAGCGCGCGTGCCCGATGGCGATCAGGGCCGGCAGGGCGTAGCTGACCACCGGCAGGCGCATCGCCGCGAACCAACTCCGCGGGAAGACCGCCAGTTCGAAGGGTAGGGGAAGCACGAATTTCCAGGCTTGGCGGGGATCGTTTCCCAACCGACCGCAAAGGGCGCAAAGCATGAGGATGGGCACGGAGAAGGTGCGGTCCTTCCCGTAGCGGGCGCTGACGGTTTCGGCGATGGCGCGCGGATTCAGCGAACCGACGTAGTCCCGGATCCAGTGTTCGGCTCGCCGTTCGGCGGGAAGGACAGAGCCCGTCCCTCCGGAACTCTTCTCGGCAAGGTTCAGCGCCGACCAGCAGAGCAGGGTGGTGGAAATGTTGGAGGCGCTTTTCACCGTGTCGCCCCAGCCGCCATCGGCATTCTGGTTCTTGATCAACCAGCGATGTCCGCCGGCGATGAGATCGGCGTGTTTTTCCGCATCGACGTGGTGCAAAGCCACCACCGCTGTCGCCGTCGAGAGCGTCGAGCTCGGCGTCGACGCCATCAAGTCGGGCAAGGCGCGCGTCGT
>JAUIGT010000711.1 GCA_030432615.1 Verrucomicrobiia bacterium | reverse complement strand
CTCGCGGATGCCGTCGGCGACCTGGTTGGAAACCACCACGCGCGGCTGGACCTCCAGGTCACCCGATTCCTCCGGGTCGATGCCGGCTTTCCGGAGAATGCCCTCGAGGATGTGCTCGCCGACCGCGCCGGAGATTTCCGGTTCGTCGATCGCCAACTCGACGTAGAGCGGCTGCATCGCTCCCTGGTTGGTGATGCAGAGCCGCCGCGAGAGCCGCAGGGCCTCCCGGCTGTGGGGTCCGCCGGCGCAGGGGGTCAGGATTTTTTCGCAGCGCAGGCCGTCCGAACTGCCCACCCGCAACAGGATCGTCCGCCACGGCGCCGACCGGAACAGCGGTCCCGAAAGCTCGAGCCCCGAGCCGCGCACCGGCACGATCAGCAGCGTCGTTCCCCGCTCGCGAGCGAAGCGGAGCACCTGGTCGGAACAGGCCCGGCCCCGGCAGGTCCACAGGCTGACCCGCGGCCAGAGATCCCCTTCCGGATCCGGTTCGCCCGAGACCTCGGTGACCGCCTTCCACGCTCCGTGCAACGAGGGCAACGACTCCAGCAACTCCGACTCCCCGGGCGTCACCTGGAGAAACGATTCCCCTTCATCGGCGGCGACCGGCTCCACTCCGTGGCACTCGCCGGAGGCGTCGAAGATCGCCAGCTCGGCCCGTTCCGCGTGGGCAAAGTGAACCGCCCAACGCGCCATCGCCTTGGCTTCGCCCGAATCTCCCAGCACCACGCAGACCGACACGGGGCAGAGGTTAGGCGATATGCCGCCGCCCGGTCAAGGCGTTGTCTCCGCGCCTTCCATCGCCTTTTTCCCCGGGAAATTCCTCCCCCTCCAGCCAAGGTCAGGAAACCAGGCCAACGGCATCCGGTTCCGGAGCCGACCGCATCGCTGCCTCTCCCGTCCAGGCCGGCAGGCGAAGCAGGAAGGTCGAGCCTTCGCCGAGAACACTGCGGCAGGAGACATCGCCGCCCATGGCCCGGGCCATGCGATGCACGATCCAGAGCCCGAGCCCGTTGGAACTTTCCCCGGCGGTGGGCTTCGGAGTGAGGCGGGAGAATTTCTGGAACAACTTCGCCTGATCGCTCTCGCTCAGTCCCGGTCCCTCGTCGATGACCTCGATCGCCACCTCGCCGGATGCGTCCTTCTTCAGGAATAGCTCCACCCGGCTCCCCGGGGGCGAGTATTTGATCGCGTTGGACACCAGGTTGTCGAGAATCTGGTGGGTCACGCCGCAGTCGGAACGCGCCGTCATTCCCGCCAGTTCGCCGGTGGCTTCCACGGTGATGTTTTTCGCCTTTGCCTGGCTGCCGTAGTCGCGCAGGACCCGCTCGACGAGCGGCTCGATCGGACAGGGCTCGGCCTTGAGCTTCAGGCTGCCGTCCTCGATGGCGCGCACGTCGAGCAGATTGCTGATGATCTCCAGCATCCGGTCGGCGGAATCCGCGATCTGGTCGGCCTGCTCCACGACCTGGAACGGCTCCACCGACGTCGCGGTCGAACGCAGCAGGCCGGCATACCCGCTGATGATGCCGAGCGGATTCTTCAAATCGTGGGCGGCGATGCTGAGAAATTCGTTCTTGTCGATATTGAGCTGGGTCAGATGTTGATTGGCCGCCGAGAGTTCATCGAGAGTCTCCTGCAGTTGGTCAAAGGCGCCGCGCCGGGTCACCTCGAAGATCGCGCCGAGGATCGCCATGAACGGAACCAGCCCGGCGTAGCCCGCCGCGTCGATGGCCGCGCCCCATTTCGGCGGGTAGGTCTTGGGGAACTCGATTCCCATCATGTGACAGATTCCGAAAAGCGCCGCCACCACGCTGCAAATCACGGTCCAGATCGTGGCTCCACGCAATCCGCGAACCAGCAGCAACACGCAGAGCGGAATGCTCGCCAGCCAGGCGATGGCGTGCCCCTTCATGCCGCCCTCCACCAGGCAGAGCGCCGTGAAACCCGCCAGGAGAACGGCGGCGAACAGGTGCCCGGTCAGCGCCAGCCGCTGAAACCGCTTCAGCAACCAGGGCAGCAGACCGATCACGACACTGCAGAGCGCGATGATCATGCTGCCGATGAAGTGATCGACGGCACAGTAAAAAGCGGCATAGACCGTGCCGAATATCGCCCCCAGGATTCCGAAGCGCGCCTGCAACCGGGCCCTCCGAATTCGCTCGGCATCACCCTGGAACGATTCGGGAACGAAGCAATCCCACCTGACGAACGTCTGACTCGATTTCGGCTCTCTTCGAGTTTCCGACACCGAGTCCTTCGACTCGGACGCGTCGCAGGGTTCCTC
>JAUIGT010000148.1 GCA_030432615.1 Verrucomicrobiia bacterium | reverse complement strand
TGTTCCTCCGACCCGCGCTGAAATCGGGGAACCTCGACATTCTCCCCAACGCCATGGCCCGCGAGGTCACCGTCAACGACGAGGGCAAAGCGACCGGGATCATTTTCATCGACAAGGTCAACGGTGGCGAACATCACGCCAGGGGACGCTCGGTGGTGCTCGCGGCCAGTTCGCAGGAAAGCGTCCGTCTCCTTCTCAATTCGAAGTCGAATCGTTTCCCCGACGGTATCGGCAACGCCCACGGCAAGGTCGGCAAGTACCTGACCGATTCGGTGAGCAGCAGCTTCTCCGCCCAGATCCCGGCACTGGAGAACCTGCCCCTCCACAACGAGGACGGCGTCGTCGGGCAGCAGGCCTACCTGCCGTTCCAACAGATGGAAGAACTCCTCGCCGGCAAGCTCGGCTTTTCCGGCGGCTACAAGATGCTCACCGTGAGCGGACGCAAGATGCCGCGACTGAGCACCGGAAGAAGCTTCGATTCCGTATCCGAGGCGGAGGGTATTCCCTTCGGCAAGCGACTCAAGGAAGACGCCCGCCGTTACTACGGCTCGTTCCAGGGCATCGGATCGCAGGGCGCCATGGCGGCGAACGACGACTGCTTCGCGGAACTCGATCCTGAGAAGAAGGACCGCTGGGGGATCCCCGTGCTTCGCTTTCATTGGAAATTCTCCGATGACGAACTGAAGCAGGTGGCCCACCAGCAGGAGACGATGGCCGCCATCCTCGAGGCGATGGGCGGACGATTCACCCGGCCGCCCGACACCGACAATCCGTTGAAGGCGGTCAAGGAAGGTGGCAAGACGATTCACGAGGTCGGCGGCGCGGTCATGGGCGAGAAGCCGGCCGACTCGGTCACCGACCGCTGGAGCCGGGTCTGGGACGTGCCCAACCTGGTCGTCGCCGATGGCGCCACCTTTCCCAACACCGCCGACAAGAACCCGACCCTGACCATCATGGCCCTGGCGTGGCGGGCGACGGAGCGGTTGATGGAGGACATGAAGCGCGGTGAGGTGTGAGTGATCAGCAATCAGTAGCCAGTGTTCAGTTTTCGGTATGAAAGATCTCAAACGAATCGATCGGAGAATGGCGCTGAAGTGGATCTCTTCGGCAGCGGCCTCGATGCCGCTGATGGGTAGCGGACAGGATGCGTCTGCCGAGTCGGCGAGGCTTCCCGGTGGCGCCGGCTACGGGCCCGATCCCGATCTCCAGCGCGTCTACCAGCCGGGCGACCTCTGGCCGCTGACCTTTTCCGATGCGCAGCGAAAGACGATGATCGTGCTCTGCGACCTCATCATGCCGGAAGACGACGTTTCTCCCAGCGCTTCTTCGCTGGGCGTGCACGACTTCGTCGATGAGTGGATCAGTTCGCCCTACCCGGCCCAGAAATCCGATCGCAACGCGATCCTGAAAGGGCTCGACTGGCTCGACGAGGAAGCCGGCCGCCGGAGCGCGAAGAATTTCGTCTCTCTCGACGCCGAAACGCAGTTCTCCATCTGCCACGAACTCTCGATCCTGGCGAAGAAGGACCGAAGAAAGTTTCCCGGCAGTTTTTTCCAGCGCCTCCGCGACCTCGTCGCCGGCGGCTACTACACCACGCCCGAAGGCATGAAAGACATCGGCTACCGCGGCAACGTCGCCATGACCGAGTGGAACGGTCCACCGCCGGAGGTCTTGGAAAAGCTGGGACTGCAACCCGAATGACCGACTCGATTGCCATGAAACTATTTCTCCAACCCCTGCTGGTTCTCAGCTTTTTCCTCGCTCCGTGCCTCTTCGCCCAAGAAGAGTCCGGCTTCGTCCCGCTCTTCGACGGCCAATCGCTCGATGGCTGGGACGGCAAACCCGGTGCCTGGGAAGTGCGCGACGGCGAGATCTGGTGCACCGGCAAGGCGGAGGAGAAGAACTGGCTCATCTGGCGCGGTGGCCAACCCGGCGACTTCGTGCTCCGACTCGAGTTTCGCTGGGACAAGGGCAACTCCGGCGTCCAGGTGCGCAGCGACGATCTCGGTGATTGGCAGATCTTCGGCTACCAGGTCGAAGTGGCGCAGCGCGATGTGATGGGGCTCTGGCATCACTCCCTGCTCGACAAGAAACACCCCAAGAAGGAAGCACGGCATCTCATGACCACCGCCGGGGAGCAGGCGGTCATCGTCGAAGATGGAACCCGAATGAATATCAAATTCGCCGAGGCCGCCGAGGTGCAGGCGGAATACGATGAACACGAGTGGAACACCCTCGAGATCGTGGCCAAGGGCGACACGCTCACGCAGACCATCAACGGCGTAAAGTTCGCCACCCTGGTCGATGGTGACGCCGAGATGAGCCGCAGGAAAGGCTGGATCGCGCTCCAGGATCACGGCAAGGGCTGCGTGGTCGCGTTTCGCAATATCCGGCTGAAGACGCTGGATTGAGAAAGGACGACTCGCTTCTTGTTCGTAAGCCAGCGACTCCTGTCGCCGCAACCACGGAGCCGTATCAATGACGAGCCGCGACGGGAGTCGCTGGCCTACGAATGATGCTTCGCGACGCGGTCACGGCATTGACCGGTCTGGCCTCTCTGCTCATGCTCAGGGGCGATGATGATTCGATGGTTTGCCCTCTTCCTGCTGTTTTCTCCGCCAGCGATTTCCCGCGCTTTCGCCGAGGAAACACCGCGCCCCAACGTCCTCTTCATCGCCGTCGATGATCTCCGCACCCAGCTCGGGTGCTATGGGGCCGAGGAAGTCCACTCGCCCCACATCGACCGGCTCGCGTCTCAGGGAGTTCTCTTCGAACACGCCTACTGCAACATTCCGCGCTGTGGCGCCTCGCGGGCCAGCATCATCACCGGCCTCCGCGCGCCGGCCGACATCTGGAACTGCTACGAGATCCCGCTGACCTACGTCACCCTGCCGGCCTGGTTCTCGAAGCACGGCTATCACACCGTCTCCAACGGCAAGGTGCTCCATTACCTCAAGGACCGGAAATACGACTGGGACGAAATCTGGCGTTCGGCCGAGGTCTACTACGGCGAGGAAGACTGGGGCAAGTACAACACCTACGGCATCTGGCAGAATCCCGACTCCGCCGAGTTCGTGAATCCCGCCAGCCTGCGCGGCCCCTACTGCGAGCGCGCCGAGGTCGAGGACGATGCCTACCAGGACGGCAAGGTCGCCGCGAAGACGATCGCCGACCTGGAGCGGCTCGGGAAAGGCGACGAGCCTTTCTTTCTCGCCTGCGGTTTCTGGCGCCCCCACCTTCCCTTCAACGCTCCGGCAAAATACTGGGACCTCTACCAACGCGATGAGATCGAACTCGCCGACAACTACTGGCCGCCCCGCTTCAACCCGGCGGAAAACGTTTCGGCGCAGGAATTCGAGCGCTACGCCCGCACCGGGGAAACGAAGGCGACACCGGAATTCCAGGCCGAGGCTCGCCACGCCTACTATGCCTGCATCAGCTACGTCGATGCCCAGATCGGCAAGGTGCTCGCAGCCCTCGACCGGCTCGGCCTGCGGGAGAACACCCTCGTGGTCCTCTGGAGCGACCACGGCTTCCTGCTCGGCGAGCATTCCTTCTGGGGAAAACAGAACACCATGCGCGAATCGCTGCGGGTGCCGCTCATCATCTCTGCGCCCGGCCTTTCCCGCGGCGCCCGAACCGACGCCCTCGTCGAACTGGTCGATCTCTATCCAACGCTCTGCGAACTGACCGGCCTCCCCCTGCCCGACCATCTCCACGGCCGTAGCCTCGCCCCGCTCCTCGAGGATCCCGCACTCCCCGGGCGCGACGCCGTCTTTGCCCGATTCAGCGGATGCGAGGCGGTCACGACCGATCGCTACTCCTACACCGAATGGCGCGAAGAGAACGGAGAGCTCATCCCCATGCTTTTCGATCACGAGGTCGATCCCGACGAGAACAAAAACATCGCCGGTCGCGCCGAAGTCGCCGAGGTGGTGGAGCGCCTGAGCCTGCGCATCAAGCAGGAACTGCTGCGGACCCAACGCATCGATCAAAGAAAACTCTGACTCCCACCCGGCTTCATGAGACTCACCCTGATCATTCTCCTCGTCCTCGCGACCGGTGCTTCCCGGACGCGGGCACAACTCCCGGATGAACCCGTCATCATCGAGCGCGGCGTTCCCCAGTTTTTCCTCGACGACTGGTTGGTGGATGATCGCTTCGCCATCAAATACAAGAACAACGCCGTCGTTCACGTCGCTCACGCGCCGACCAAGCACGAGGCCAACCCGGTCTACACCGGCGACTGCGGCTACGTCAGCGTGGCTCGTCACCCCGAGACGGGAAAGTTCCAGCTCTGGACGCAGGTGCACGAACTCGTCGAGAAGACGGGAGGAAATTTCAGCAGTCGCTACGCCATCGCCTACGCGGAATCGGACGATGGACTGGCCTGGACCGCGCCGAATCTCGGTCTCTACGAGTGGAAGGGATCGAAGGACAACAACATCGTCATCCGTGGCCCGAAGAACGCCCGCGCCAGCGGACCCCAGGTGGTCCTGACCCTGCCCGAGAAGGACAAGCGTGGCTTCACCTACATCATGACCTACCGCACCGGCGGCGCCGGGAAGGACGAGGACGGCATGCGGTTGGTCGGATCGAACGACGGCATCCACTGGGATCCTGACAGCGAGGTCCGGCTCGTGCACCTGCACTCCGACACCCTCAACAGCATCGTCTACGACGCCGGCCGCGATCGCTACCTCATGACCTGTCGTGCCAAGGATCGCTACCGGCGCTTCAACGGCGCCATGATCGACACCGGGGCATCTCGACGGATCTCCATCCTAGAGAGCGACGAGCTCTGGACCGAGTGGGAGGGCAGTCCCCGGACCCTGCTGATTCCCGACGAGATCGATGCCGAGGAGGACTTCAACTTCTTCTACGGCATGCCGATGCACCACTACGCCGGGATCTACTGGGGCTTTCTCTGGGTGTTCCGGATGAACGATCCCATCCACACCGAACTCGTCACCAGCCGCGACGGCATTCACTGGAAACGCGCCCCGAAGCGGGCTCCCCTGATTCCCCGCGGTCCCGAGGGAAGCTGGGACGACGGAATGACCTTCGGCGGTCCCCACTGGGTCGAGGTCGGGGACGAGTGGTGGTTCTACTACGCCGGTCACGATGGTCCGCACGAATCCAAGGAGCGCACCGCCGCCATCGGGCTCGCGACTTGCAAGAAGGAGCGACTCGTCAGCCTGCGCGGTCCGGCCAAGGGAGGCGGTGTGGTCGTCACCCGCCTGCTCGAATGGCCCGGCGGCGATCTTTTCCTGAATACCACTCCCGCGGGAGAAGGCGACTCCGAGGTGACCGTCCGTGTCAGCGATGCCATTCGCGATCCCCTGGAAGGGTATGATCACGAGAATTGCGAACCTTTCTCGGGCGATTCCGTCCGCCAACGGGTTGCGTGGGCCGATGGCCGGTCGATGCAGGATCTCGAGGGCCGGGTGGTTCGCTTGGAAATCTTCCTGGAGAACGCGGATCTCTTCACCCTCGTCGCGGATGAACCATGACTTGATCGGATTCTCCGCATTCGCCATGGAACCGGACGAAAACCCGCCCAACCGCTCTCGGCCTCTTGCCGCCAGCCTGGTTTATTTCGGCTTGGTCTTCGCGGCCGGTTTCGCGCTGGGAAGTCTCCGCGTTTTCTTCGTGGAACCCCGCATCGGTGTTCGGGCGGCGGAACTCGCCGAGATCCCGCTCATGATCGTGGTGATCGTGCTGTCGGCGCGGTGGATCGGACCGCGTTTCCTGTCCGGCGTCCCGGCGCGGCGGCGACTTGCCGCGGGCGGCCTGGCTCTAGCCTGGTTGCTGCTCGCCGAAGTATTGCTCGGCGCGCTGCTGAACCGCGTATCACCGCTCGAAGCAGCCCGGAATTTTTTCGATCGTGACCCGATTTCCGGCACCGCCTACTACCTGAGTCTCGGATTCCTCGCCCTGATGCCCGCCTTGGTTCGATACCGGGCTTGATCTCACCCCCACCGCCATGACCCCTCGTTTCGTTTCTCTCTTTCTCTTCCTCTTCCTTCTTGCTCTCACGAACCCGACCTTGTCGGCTGCCGAATCCACTCGGAAAGCGCTCTTCGAAACCTTCGATCTCACCATCGGGGAAACCGTGACGACCACCTCGGGAGCCGAACTCACCCTCGTCTCGGTGAAGGAACCGAAAGGCGACGTCTGGGGGGAGATTTCCCGGCCCGAGGTCGTTGTTGCCGTCGATGGCGAAACCGCCACCCTCGTCGCCGGCATGTATCGGCTCCCGGTCGCCATCGGCAGCCTCCAACTCGACTGTCCCATCACCGGTGGCCTTCAGAAGAACAGCCACATCGATCACTGGGCGCTCGAGAAGGACGCCCGTCTCCGTGTCTGGCCGGCCGGTTCTCCGTGGATCGAGCCCGGGAGTTTCGGCTATCCGCTGAAACAGCGCTGGTTCGCCAGCCACACCGCCTTTTCCAACGAGCCGGTGGCCCCGCGTCCCGACGGCCGACTCTACTACCACGCCGGGCTCGACCTCGGCGGGTGCGAGGCCCTCACCGAGGTCGTCGCCGCCACCGACGCTCTCGTCGTCTCCGCCGGGAACCGCATTCTCCCCGGTCACGAACCGGCCGCCGACACCCCGGTGAACCCGCGCTACGACGTGCTCTACCTGCTCGACGACCGCGGCTGGTACTACCGCTACAGTCACCTGCACTCCTTCGACGACGCCATCCGCCCCGGACTGCGGGTGAAAAAGGGCCAGCGTCTCGGCCTGCTAGGCAAGGAAGGCGGCAGCGGTGGCTGGACCCATCTCCACTTCGAGATCAAGAGCCGCCAACCTTCCGGACGTTGGGGAACGCAGGACGGCTACGCCTTTCTCTGGCAGGGATACCGCGAACTCTACGATCCCGCCATTCTCGCGGTCGGCCGCCCGGGGCACGTGATCTTTGCCGGGGACACCGTCACCCACGACGGGGCGCGTTCCTGGTGCCGGGACGGCGGGACTCTCCGCTACGAATGGCGCTTTGCCGACGGGGAAACCGCGAGCGGACCGAGCATTCGAAAGCGCTACGAGCAACCCGGCTGCTACCGGGAGACCCTGGTCGTCACCGGTCCCAACGGAGAGACCGATGCCAGTTTCGTCCGCGTCCAGGTCTTCGCCCGAGGCGAGAACGGCGAGGCCATCGCCCCGCCGCGGCTCCACGCCACCTACCATCCCACCCTGGACATTCGCCCGGGGCAGCCGGTCACGTTCAAGATCCGCGCCTTCGGCACCACCCACGGGGAGGAGACCTGGAACTTCGGCGACGGAAGTCCCGAGCGGACCACGAGATCGGACGGCAACGTCGAGCAGCTGGCGCCCGAGGGCTACGCGGTCATCGAGCACACCTACGAGAAGCCGGGCGACTACTTCGTGCGGGTGCGACGAATGAACGAACAGGGTCACCTCGCGGAAGACAGACTGTTTGTCCGTGTCGGCGCTGAGCGATGAACCGATCCCCGTTTCGGTGCAGAGTCCGCGCCTCCCGCTTTCCCGTCCCGGATTGGGGTTGCCCAAAACGGGTTCTCCCAAGATAAACGCTTACGGGACTCCGGGATCGCCGGGGCCCCCTTCCACCTACTCGCCCACCGCTCCGATGATCCGCCCTTCTCTGTTCCGCCTGCCGATTTTTCTCTTCTGCCTCGCTCTCGCGCCTCTCCTGCAGGCGGAGGAGGATCGTCCCAACATCATCCTGCTGATGGGCGACGACCATGGCTGGGAGGAAACGGGCTACTACGAACATCCCGACCTGAAGACGCCGGTGCTCGACGAGATGGCCGCGTCCGGCCTCCGACTCGATCGATTCTACGCCGGGCACCCCTCCTGCTCGCCGACCCGCGGCAGCGTGCTGACCGGCCGCCACCCGAATCGCTACGGCACCTTCGCCCCCGGCTTTTCCCTGCGACCGGAGGAAATCACCATCGCCCAGCTGCTCTCGGAAAGCGGCTACGCCTGCGGTCATTTCGGCAAGTGGCACCTTGGACCGGTCAAGGCCGAATCCCCCACCAACCCGGGAGCGATGGGCTTCGACCACTGGGTGTCGCATGACAATTTCTTCGAGCTGAATCCGCCCCTCTCCACCAACGGCGGCCCTCCCGAAGTCCACGAAGGCGAAAGCTCGGCGGTGGTCATCAACGACACCATCGAGTTCATCCAAAGGGCGAGGAAGGAAGAGAAACCTTTCCTCGCCGTGGTCTGGTTCGGCTCGCCCCACGAACCCTACAGTGGCCTGCCCGAGGACCTCGCCCTCTACGACGATCTTCCGGAAAAATACGCCGACCGCGGCAAGGTCCGGCTCACCTCCAACGAAACGGGACTCCAGGTCGAGCGCCCGCTCGGCGAGGTGCTCCGGGAGCGCTACGCCGAGATCACCGCCATGGATCGCGCCATCGGCACCCTGCGGGATTTCCTGGGCAAGGAAAAGCTCCGCGACGACACCCTGGTCTGGTACTGCGGCGACAACGGCACCCCGAGAAGCGGCGTGCTGGCTTCGCCTTTGCGCGCCATGAAAGGAACCGTCTACGAGGGCGGCATCCGCGTTCCCGGGATCATCGAGTGGCCGGCCCGTATCCCGGAACCGCGCGTCAGCGACACCAACGCCGTCACCAGCGACATCCTGCCCACGCTCTGCGCCATCACCCGGACTCCCCTGCCGGATCGCCCCCTCGACGGCATCAGCCTGGCGCCGCTCTTCGACGGATTTCTCGAAGACCGTCCCCAGCAGATCTTCTTCTGGGCCGCCGACATTCGCCAGCTGACGAAAGACAAGCCGGAACCGTGGATCGATCCCGAACTCCAGGAAGGCACCACCCCGCTGGTGAAACTGAGCGGGGGAATTCCGACCCGGAACTTCAAGAACTTCCATCACCCGGAGATCGAAGCCGCCGACACCCGCGGCGCCCGGGTCATGCTCGGCAACCGCTACAAGTTCGTTCTCCATGACGGCAAGGGAGACGGCGCCGAACCGAAGCGGGAACTCTTCGATCTTCGCGCCGATTCCGGCGAGGAAACCAATCTCGCCGCCGAGAAACCCGCCGTGGTCGAGGAGATGGAAGGCGCCCTCCGCGATTGGCAGCAGTCGGTGCTCCAAAGCCTGACCGGCAAGGACTACGGAGGGTGATCCGCGCCTCACACGCCGCTTGCGGGAAACACCCCCGAACGCTACGCTTTCTTCATCATGAAAACCGCTCTCGTCCTGGGACTCGTGTCCCTGTTCGCCCTGCCGCTCGCAGCCCGGGAATTCCGCGACTTCACCGACGTGAAGGGCCGCACCATCAACGCCGAACTGCTGGACCTGCAGGACGGCAAAGTGAAGATCCGCACCCAGGGACAGGTCTTCGAGATCCCTCTGGAAACCCTGTCCGAAAACGACCAGACCTGGCTCGCGGAATGGGACGCCAAGCGCCAGGGAAACGAGGAGGACCTCTACTACAGCGAGGAGATCTTCGCGGACGATTTTTCCGGCGAGGGGGGCTTCGGTGAGCGCTGGGGCCACTACAAGAGCGAGAGCGTCATCCAGGACGGCGTGCTCGTGGGCAAGACCATCGACATCAACGACCACGCCGGCGTCGACTCGATCCGTTTCGAGGGCCGCCAGGACATGGAGGTCTCGGTGAAGTTCAACTTCGCCGGCGAGCAGGCCGAACGATTCAACGTCTGGTTCGACGACAAGGACTACCAGGGCTCCCACGCCGGCCACATCACCAGCGTCTCCATCAGCCCGACGAGTATTTCCATCGCCGACGCCAAGACCGGCAACATGGAGAACTCCATCTACGAGAAGAAGAAATCGCCGGCCGGCCTCGACGAGGCGACGGAGGAATTCCTCAAGACGAAGACCGCCCGCTTCGAGGTCGATCTCGATCGCGAGGAATGGCATACGCTGCGCATCCGCACCAAGGGGCCGCTGGTGACCGTCGAGATCGACGACGACGAGATCGGCGAATTCGAGTCCGAGGGCAACGCCCATCCCACCAAGTCGCTGGTCAGCCTGACGACCAACATCAACGACGTTCACTACGACGATTTTTCGATCCGGGCCGCGCCCGCGGAAGTGATCGAGTCGGAGCAGAAATGATTCCCGCGAGGTAACGAAGAGCGCGAAAACGCCCTTACCACGCCATTGCCGAGAGCGCGCGATTCCGCTTTGCTGGCGGCATGCGAGCCCCCCTGCCCCTGCTTCCCCGACTCCTCCAGGGCGCCATCCTCGGCGCCCTGGCCACGCTCTCCCTGCCCCTGGGAGCTGCGCCCTTCCTGGTGGAAAACGGCGAAGCCCGCGCCGAGATCGTCATCCCCGAGAACCCGGCCCGTTCCACGCGGCTCGCGGCGCACGATTTCCAGCAGTACATCGAGAAGATTTCCGGGGCTCGCCTGCCGATCACCTTCACGGTCGATTCGTCGGTCCCGGTCCAGGTCTACATCGGGAGAAGCGGGCACACCGACGCGCTCGATCTTTCCATCGATGATCTCGAGGGCGGCGCCTGCCGAATCGTCTCGGGCGAAAACTGGCTCGCGCTCCTCGGCGACGACACCGATTTCGTTCCCATCGAACCCTGGGCGAAGAGCAATGCCGAGATCGTCAGCGGAAAGCTCCAGGCCGAGTGGGAGAAAAAGGCCGGTTACGCCTGGGGCGTTCCCAACGGCGGCATGTACAAGCACCGCGAGCGGGGCCTGCCGAACAACCTGGGCCTACCCGATGGCGTCGAGGTGCCGAAGGACGAGCGCTTCGAGGTCTGGAACTTCGACGAGCGCGGTTCCTACAACGCGGTCTGCGAATTCCTCCGCTCCCTGGGAGTGCGCTGGTACCTGCCCGGCGATCTCGGCGAGGTCGTGCCGGAGAGGAAATCGATCCCGCTCCCGGTGATCGACGAGACGGTGACGCCCGACTTCGACGTCCGCCAATTCAACGTCCGCTGGAGCACCGCCAGCGATGACACCATGTGGTGGTTCATGCGCCTCGGCATCCGCCAACCCTACGGCCTCATGATCGCCCACGGGATGCACGGGATGACCCATACCGACACCATCCTTCGCGAGCATCCCGACTGGTTCGCCCTCTACGGTGGCAGGCGCGACAACCAGCCGGGCGAACGTCTCAACCACCTCTGCTACTCGAACCCTGAACTCTTCGAGCACACGGTTCGCTGGGCCCGGGCACAGTTCGACATCTACGACTACCAGACGGTGTCGATCATGCCGCCCGACGCCTACATTGCCATCTGCCAGTGCGACCTCTGCAAGGGCAAGGATGTCCCCGAGATGGGCGCGCGCGGGAAGCTCTCCAACCATGTCTGGGATTTCGTCAACCGCGTGGCCAGGGAGGTCGGCAAGACCCACCCTGACAAGCAGATCCTCTGCTGTGCCTACGGAGCCAACACCGAGCCGCCGACCAACCTCGACAAGCTCGAACCGAACGTGCAGGTCATGATCGTCGGGGGCCGGCGCCCGCGCTCCAACCTGCCCGAGCAGCAGGCAGACGTTCGTCGCCTCCGGGAGGGCTGGCGGAAGAAGACGGACAACCCGCTCATGGTCTTCGAGAACTACCCCTTCACCGGCCGCGGCTGGTACCTGCCCGCCTTCACCGCCCGGACCTTCATCGACAGCGTCAACGCCACCAAGGACATCTCCCGCGGCGAGGACATCTGGCTGAGCATCGCCCAGGACTTCGACACCCGCGGGATCGGCTTCAATCACTTCCAGGTCTGGTTCACCGCCCGGGCATACTGGGGCGGGAAGGATCTCGATCCCGTCGCCCTGCTCGAGGAATACTGCCAGCTTTTCTACGGCCCCGCCAGCGGGGAGATGCGGGCCTTCTTCGACTACTGTGAACCGAACTGGCAGGCGATGGAAACCGACGCCGACAAGGTCGATACCGCGCTCGATCTTTTCGCCGCCGCGAAGGCGAAGGTCGAACCCGATACCACCTACGCGAGACGCCTCGGGCTCATCGACGAGTTCCTCGACGAACTGCGTGCCAAGGCCGAGCTCCTCAGCCAGAAACGCGGCCCCGTCACCAAGCTGCGCACCGTCTGGGATCCCAAGGAGCCCATCGTCATAGACGGCAAGCTGGACGACCAGTACTGGCGCGACTGCCCGGTTTCCTCCACCGGCACCCTCCGCGAACTGCAGACCGGCCGCCTTCCCCTCCACGGCACCACCGTGATGGCCGGCTGGGATCGCGGCGGCCAGAATCTCTACTTCGGCATCCGCTGCGACCCGTCGGTTCCGTACGTTGCGGACCTCGAGCCGCCGGACACACCGGCGAAACGCCGCGGTGACTTCGTCCCGGTCAGCCGCCGCAACTTCATCGA
>JAUIGT010000147.1 GCA_030432615.1 Verrucomicrobiia bacterium | reverse complement strand
TTCCAACGTCGGACCGCTCTCGGCCATGCTCCGCGCCATGTCCGACTATCCCTTCATCGAGGGTGACGCGCAGGAATCGATCGTCAACTGGCTGGAGAAGCCGCGCCCCGAATTCCAGACCGTTCCCTCCGGCGCCCCCCACGTCCGCCTTCGGGCGATCGAGGAGGCCGCCCGGCTTCACGGACGTTCGCCGGAGGGCCGGGATGCCTGGGTGAAACGCTGGCTCCGGGACTCGCCCGACGCCGACAACACCGAGAGACTCTGGGCGCTCCGCTACGCCGGCGCCGGCGACGAGGCCTTTTCGCTGATGGAGGAGACCCTGCGACCGCTCCGTAGCCCGCTGGAGCGATTCCTGTTCAGCGTGGTCGCCCTGCGGCTCGGCCAGGCGGAGAAACTCACCGACTGGGCGCGCGAGGAAGACCCGGTCGCGCAGGGACAGGAAATGGATCGCCGGATCTATCCGCTCATCGGCATGTTCGCCATCCTGCGCCAGCCGGAATCGGCCGCCGGCGCCGACGACGATCCCATCACCCGCCAGATCCCCATCGTCGCCGAATCGATTTCCCTCATGCCCCCCGTGGTTTCCTTTCTCTTCGAGGCCATTCGCGACGAGGGACGGGACGACTCCGCGCTGGCGTTCGGCGCCGCCATGGCCAAGGCCTCGCCCCAGCCGGATCCGGAGCTGCTGCTCGATCTCGCCCAGGTCGCCGGGTCGCTCGGCCGGGAACGCGAACAGCGCGAGTGGCTGGAACGCTGCGTGGACGCGCTCCAGCCGCGCCAGTATGTCGGATTGCCCTACTACTATTTCCAGGCCGTTTCGGAACTCTATCACCACCTCGAGTCGGGTGAGGAGCGCCAGGCCCTGATCGATTCACTGCTGCGCCGCGTGGATGACCATCCCGGAGCGGCCGAGGAAGTGAAGCTCGAGAATCGCGTCATGCTTTCCCTGATCACCGGGAATGGCGACGCCGCCATCGCCGCGCTCGAGCCGCTCATGCGGCGCCAGATCGATGAGGGCCGGCCCGACCGGCGCAACCTCGAAGGGGAAGCCTACACCCGCGTCCAGGGTTGGGGCTGGTCGCAGGCCGAGCGGATCCTCCACGCCTTCGCCGCCCGCCGGCCGGAAGGCATCGATGCCAAGGTTTTCTTCGAGGCGCTCGACCCGGGCCTGTCGGCCGATCCGCGAAATCTCGAGGCCGTCGCCGACTACGAGCAGTTCGAGATGGAGCGCGTCTGCTGGAAACTGGAAGCCCTGACCCCCGCGGAACGCCACAAGGAGGTGGCCCTCCTCTCCACCCGACTGCGCGACCCCAGCAGCCGCCAGCAATTCGCCCGCACGCTGGAAGCGCGCGGCCTTCACCGCGAAGCGATTCCCATCTACCGCCAAGTGATCGAGGAGTCGCCCGACGAAATCTCCCCGGCACGCGGCTTTTTCAGCGCCTGCCTCAAGGCCAGCGAATATCGTCCCGCGCTCGAACTCCTGGAAGCCTACCTCCTCGGCGAAGTGCGCACGCCTTCCGGGATGTCGCCGGAGGATCTCCATCGCCAACACGCCGATTTCCTGCTGATGGCGGGCGAGATCGAGACCCTGACCGCGCGTTCCCTGGGTCCCGGCGAAGCCAACCCCCGCCCCGCCAACGCCGCCCCCGGTCTCATTCCGGCCAACGTGCTGGACCGCACGGTCTACTACCAGAATGCCCTCGTCCGGGCCCACCAGCGGCGCGGCAACGACGAGGCCACGTTGCGAGTGCTCAATCACATCCGCGAACAGGGACGGCTCACCGAAGACGACCGTCTCCTCGCCGGCCAGCTGGCGCTGAAGCTGGGCGATCGCGAGCAGGCCATGGAATGGTGGCTGTCGGTCAAGCTCGACCAGCAGCAGCCCATGGCCGAGGCCGAGACCATTCGCCAACTCGCCGCCCTCCACGCCTCCGCCGAACCACCGAGTCGCGCCGCCCTCGGCGATCTCGCCCGCGCCTGTGGCGACTACGACAACGCCGATCTCACGCTCGATGTCGCCGGCCGGCTTTTCGAGGCCGGCATGCGGACGGAAGCCCGCGGCCTGTTGCTCCTGGCGATCCGCGAACCGATGATCGATCCCGCCGACCGCGTCCGTTTGATGGGAGCACTGGTGCGGTTGCGGCTGGAACATGGCGCCACCTTCGCCGAGGTCTCTCCCGATCTCGAAACCCTGCTGGAGAATCAATCGCCTTCCGCCGCGCCGCTGCGGGACTGGACTCGGATCGTCTTCGCCCACGGGCGGACCAGCGAGGCCGACACCGCCGCCTGGATCGCCCAACTGGAACCGTGGCTCACCCCCGCCCGCACCCGTCTCGCTGCCGGACTGGCCACCGCCTGGTTGAAAGGCGAACTGAAACCCGAATGGGATCCCGCCGCCCGCGGCTGGACTCCGGCCGAGATCGATCTCGCCATCGAGGTGTTGCCCGAATTCGGCGATCCCGGGATCGCCGTCGCCAAGGCCTGGCTCGATGCCCGTCCCGGCACCGTGGCCACGCTCTGCGAAGGCAATGTCGCGCGGCAGATCGATCTCTGCGGACAACTCGGCGATCGCATGCGCGCCGCCGAGGTCAGTGCCCGCCTGCTCCTCGAATCCGAGACCGACGGCTTCCAGCAATTCTCCGTCCGCCGCCGGACGTCGAGCGCCTTCGCCGAGCGCTGGCCCATGCCGGGACGATTCGCCAAGGCCGGCTTCCCCGAACTCGCGGGCGCCCTCTTCGCCCACTACCATCGCTCCATTCGCCGTCTCACCTGGGAGCACCAGGAATTCCTCAGCGACTACGCCCGCTACCTCATCGACCAGGCCCGCTACGCTGACGCCGAAGCGGTGCTGGTTCCCGCCTTCCAGAAATCGATCGGAGCGGATCCGAAGTTGCTCGCCGACCTCTATCGAGCCTGGGGAAAACTGGAGGAAATGCCCGCGCGCGCGCGCCGCTTCGACCTCACCTCGGGTGTCCAGGTTCGTCTGGACGAGCTGCGCACACTCGGCGACAATGCCGGCCCTTCTTCCGCCCCCATCCATGAGGACTGAGGTTTCCGCATCCGATCATCCGACCACCTCCACGATTTCGCGCGCCCTTGCCGCGGGCTTGGCGGCGGTGGCGCTCTTGGGACTGACCTCCTGCCTGACCACGCGCGAGGCCAAGAGCAACGTCCGCACCCGCATCGGGTTCGACAACAATTTCCTGAAAGGGCGCGGCGTCGAGGCCGACGATTCCGACAAGATCCGCAAGAAATTCGCCGACTCGGGATGGACCACCGACGAGGACGGAAAAATGACCGCGCGGAATCCGAATCTCTACGAAGGCGAGGAGGTCGGGCGCGGCCGGGATTTCAAGAAGAAGAACGCCCACCTTTCCAAGCGGGACGCGGAAAAGAAATACTTCGACACCCCCGAATACCTCGAGCGCCAGCAGTACGCCACCGACGAGGCCCGCGAGGGGGGAGACAGCGCGCGCGAGGGGCTTTTCGATCGCAATCGCCCGGAGGAATCGGGGCGCAGCGCCAACGCCGACTCGAAGCCGGGTTTCCTGGCCGGCCTCAATCCCTTCAAGACCTCGACCGCCCGCGAATCGGGCGACACCTACCGCACCAGCGCCGATCGCGAAGGCACCCGCGCCCAGGCCGACGCCGTCGTTCCGCGCGGAGTCAGCCAGGGCGAGTTGGGCTACTACTCCGACTCCATCAACACGATGGACGACGTGAAGAAGCTCCTCCACCCGGAGGCGTTTGATTGAGAGGGGAAACCGGCGTGAGGGCGGGACTGGGCCCGCCCCTGAAGTCGCCGCTCACCCAGCGGCAAGGCCGTGATCGATCACTCGATCACTTCCGGCCACTCGGTGTGGAAGAACTCGCCCTCCGGCTTGTCGAGGCGCTCGTAGGTGTGGGCGCCGAAGAAGTCGCGCTGGGCCTGGAGCAGGTTCGCCGGCAGGCGCTCGCTGCGGTAGCTGTCGTAGTAGCCCAGCGAGGCGCTGAAGGCCGGCACCGGGATACCCTGAGTCACGCCGAGGGCGACGATCTCGCGCCAGGCCGCCTGGCTGCGATTGAGGATGTCCTTGAAGAACGGATCCAGCATCAGGTTCGTCAGCTCCGGGTCACGCTCGTAGGCCTCGGTGATGCGGTTGAGGAAACGCGCCCGGATGATGCAACCCCCGCGCCAGATGCGGGCGATGCCCCCGAGGTTCAGGTCCCAATCGTGGACCTCGCCGACCTTCTTGATGAGATCGAGCCCCCGGGCGAAGCGGATGATCTTCGAGGCGTAGAGCGCGTCCCGCACCTTGGCGACCAGTTCGTCCTTCGGCATCTCGATCTTCGGCTCCGGCCCCTCGAACTCAGGCGCCGCCGCGAGACGCTGGTCGCGCAGGGCCGAGAGGATGCGGGCTTCCACCGCCGCGTTGATGGTGGAAATGACGACCGCGTTTTCCGCCGCGTTCATCACCGTCCAGCGACCCGTGCCTTTCTGGCCGGCACGATCGAGGATCAGTTCGACGATCGGCTCTCCCGTCTCTTTGTCCCGGATCGTGAAAATCTTGCTCGTGATCTGGATCAGATAACTCTCGAGATCGCCGCGATTCCACTCGTCGAAGATCTCGGCCATTTCCTCGGTGGTGAAGCCCGCCGTCTTGAAAATCTGGTAGGCCTCGCAGATGAGCTGCATGTCACCGTACTCGATGCCGTTGTGCACCATCTTCACGTAGTGGCCGGCGCCGCCCTTGCCGATGTGGGTCACGCAGGGCTCGCCGTTCACCTTGGCGGCGATGCTCTCGAAGATGGGCTTGATCAGCTCCCAGCTGCTGGCCGGGCCCCCGGGCATGATGGCCGGCCCCTTGCGGGCGCCTTCCTCCCCGCCGGAAACGCCGGTGCCGATGTAGAGCAGGCCCTTGGCCTCCAGCTCCTTGGAACGCCGCTCGGTATGGATGAAGAAGGTGTTGCCGCCATCGATGATGAGGTCGCCCTCGTCGAGCAGGGGCACCAGTTGATCGATGACCGCGTCCACGGCGTCGCGGTCAGCCGGATCCGCACCGGCCTTGGACTGCACCAGCATCATGATCTTGCGGGGGCGCTCGATGCTCTGCACGAATTCCTCGAGCGATTTCGTGCCCACCAGGTTCTTGTCGGGATGGGCGGCGACGAATTCCTCCGTCACCGAGGTCGTGCGGTTGTAGACCGAGACGCGGAAGCCGCGGCTCTCCACGTTCAGCACCAGGTTCTGCCCCATCACCGCGAGGCCGATCAATCCGAAATCGCTCTTGCTCATACTTGTCCTTGTTGAAAGTTTTTCGAGCCGCACCCTACGCGGGAATCCGTTTTGGAAAAGTCCCATTTCATCAGTTCAATCGGCGATCAGGCCATCCCGGATTTCGAGGCCGGGCTGGCGCCCTCGACCGAGCACGGCGCCGATCTGCGATTCCACGGCGTGGTCCGCGACCGCGAGGACGGGCGGCTGATCTCCGGCATCGACTACACCGCCTATCGCCCGATGGCGGACAACGAGTTGCGGGCCGTCATCGACACCATGCGCGCCGAGCGGCCCGACCATCGTGTCGCCATCCACCACCGGCTCGGTTTCGTGCCCGCCGGCGAAGCCAGCATCCTCATCCGCGTGCAGACCGCCCACAGCGCCGCTGCCTTCGCGCTCTGCCAGGAATACCTCCGCCGGATCAAGACCACCGTCCCGATCTGGAAACGGCCGGTCTGGGCGCCGGAGGCGGGGCCGAGTGATGAGTGAGGAGTCAAGAGTGAGGAGTTTTCGAAACGCTCGCCCCCGAATTTCAGATGTCCATCGACTCGAAGGAATCATCGGCAACGACTGGATTTCTCTCCCCCGCGGTCGAAAGGTGTCAGGAACGGCAGATGCGTCCAGGTTGAAGAGAGTTGAAACGACGACCAAACCCTCTTGAATGGTCAGGCGCCACTCCCTCAACTTCCGATTCCGACTTTTCACTCCTCACGATTCATTTCTCCCTCGACCGTAGGCGACCCCATGAACCTGCCCAACCAACTCACGGTCCTCCGCTTCCTGCTCACCTTCGTCTTCGTCGCGGCGATGTCGGTGGAGTTCCCGCATCACCACGGGGTGGCGGCGATCCTCTTCATCATCGCGGCGATCACCGATTTCCTCGACGGTCACCTGGCTCGGAAGCACAACCTGATCACCAACTTCGGCAAGCTGATGGATCCGCTCGCCGACAAGGTCCTGATGGCGGCCGGGTTCGTGATGCTGATGGAGGCGCCCGAAGTCTACCTGCCCGCCTGGATGGTCATCGTCATCCTGACCCGCGAATTCCTCGTCACCGGCCTCCGCCTCGTCGCCTCCGCCGAGGGCCACGTGCTCGCCGCCGAGAACCTCGGCAAGCACAAGACCATCTGGCAGATCGTCATGGTCATCTACTTCCTGGTCTTCCTCGCTTCCGACGAACCCACCTTCGGCTGGATGGCCTGGCTCTTCGCCTGGAAACCGACCAGCCCCGGGATCGCCGGAGTCATCCTCGTCTGGATCGCCCTGCTCCTCACCGTGATCTCCGGACTCAGCTACGCCTGGAAGAACCGGAAACTGCTGGCGGATTGCTGAGCCGGCCCGGCCGAAAAAAGCACCAGCCAGGAATCTCCCTCAGGCCCGCAGCAGAGACGCAAACAGAAGCGCGTTCGCCGCGGAGGCCGCGACCAGGAACCCCAGCCAGATCCGTCGCCACGTTCCGCGCACCTTGGCGGTGATCATGGTGGTGCAGAAAAACAGCGCGGCCAGGACGAGGAGACCGAAGCCCAGGCGGATCCAGTCGGGACCCATCATCAGGCGTTGATTGCCCGGGACGATCCGATCAAGGAAATACATCAGCCACTGGCCGAGAATGATGCCGGGAACGACGAAGTAGTATTTCAGGTAGTTGCCCACGCAGTGAGCGCACTCCGTCAGAGGGCCGGCGACGAAGGGGACCAGTTGCCCGAGATAGATCGCGGCCGCCGAGGTGACCAGGGGGCGCCACCACCAGCGGGCCACTCGCTCGCCGCTCCCGGGGATCGGGGACGGCGATTCGGGCTCGCGTGATTCGATCACCCCCGTATTCTATCCGCAACAAACATGGAAACGGAATCCCAAATCCTGGAACGGGCCCTCCTCGAGAACGAGTTCGGCGCTGCCGAAATCGATCGCCTGCGCGCCTTGCTGGGCGGCGTCGAACCGGGCTCCTGGTTCGAAACGATCGACGATTCTCCTTTCGCCCTCGGCGATTGGCTGGAGGCGTTGCTGGCCTTCGATCGCTGGCTGGAAGAGAAAGGCGTCGCGGAGCGCCCGGTCGATGCCATGCTCGGCTACCTGGAGTGCTGCACCCTGACGGTGGCGGAAACCCTTTCGCTCCCGGAGTTTTCCCAGCTGGTGATTTCCAACCTCGATCAGTACGGCTTCGATGCCGCTCTTCCAGCGCGGGCCTGACCCGGTCACTCCACTGCCCCCCCACCCGATGCTTCTCGAATCCGACTACCTCGATCGCTTCTCCGGGATCGGCCGGCTCTATGGTTTCGACGCGCTGAATCGCCTTCGGGGCGCCCATGTCGCCGTCATCGGAGTCGGAGGCGTCGGGACCTGGACCGCCGAAGCCCTGGCGCGAACGGGCGTGGGACGGCTGACCCTGATCGACCTGGACGAGGTCTGCATCACCAACGTGAACCGGCAGCTTCACGCCCTCGACGGCACCATCGGCCGGCCCAAGGTCGAGGCCATGGCCGAGCGGGTTCGCCTCATCTCGCCGGAATGCGAGGTCGCCGCGGTGTCCGAGTTCTTCACTCCGGCGTCGTCCGAGCGCCTGCTGCTGTCGGGTTACGACGTGATCGTCGATGCCATCGACAACGTCGCCCACAAGGCGCTGCTGGTGGCCTTGTGCGTGCAGCGAAACCTTCCACTGGTCGTGAGCGGCGGCGCGGGAGGAAAACGGGACCCGTCCTCGCTGAGATCCGCCGATCTCGCCCGGGCGACGAATGATTCGCTACTCAAGAAGTTGAGAAAGATCCTCCGCCGCGAGTACGCCTTCCCCGAGGAAGCGACGAAACGGGATTTCGGAGTCACGGCCGTGTTTCTCGATGAGAAAACCGTGTTTCCCTGGGCCGACGGAACCGTCTGTGCCACGCCGGAACCGGGAGCCGAACTGCGACTGAATTGCGAGAGCGGTTTCGGCACCGCCACCTTCGTCACCGGCGCGGTCGGATTCGGGGCCGCGGCGGAGGCGGTGAAGTTGCTGGCCAATCGGCAATGAGGTTTCTGACCATTCCACCTTCTCTTCCTCTTCCACTTCCTATTCCCTTCCGTACGCATGGAATAGGAATAAGACGAGGAAAAGGAGAATGATGAGGAGCAGGAATTAGCGGACCTCGGACAGGCGCCCGATCACGGTCACGAAACGGTCGATGTCTTCGAGACTGTCGAAGACCACGTCGGGCCCGTGTTCGTCGAGCTGCTCGCGGCTGAATCTCCCGGTGGCCACGGCGATGGCCCAGGCGCCGCAGGCGCGGGCACAGCGGATGTCCTTGGGCGTGTCCCCGATGATGAAGACGCGATTGGACTCGAATCGCTTCCCGGTATGCAGCGCGGCGCGCTCGATGGCGATGGGTCCGAGCCGGTCGCGGTCGTGGTGATCGTCCCCGAAGGCCCCGAAACCGAAGACACCGTCGAGCCCGTAGCTGGCCACCTTGGTCCAGGCACCCCGGGCGATATTGCCGGTGAGCAGCCCGAGGGCGTGACGGCCCGCGAGATCCTCGTGCCGATGCAATCGATCCATGAGCCGGCTCACGCCGGGGAGAATGCGGCCGTGTCGGCGGCCCCAGGTGCTCAGTTCCCGCCGCAGGTGGACGTGGTAGCGCGCGTAGAATCGCTCGATATTGGCCGACTCCAACTCGATCTCGAAGTGGCCGAACAGGAAACGAACCACACCGGCGTCGGTGCTGCCGGCGAGATCGAGTTCGGGAAACTCTCCCGCCCGTTCGTGAAGGGCGAATTCCTTCAGCAAGGCGGACGTCAATGCCCTCAGGCCGGCACCCCCGGTATCTACGAGGGTGCCGTCGATATCGAAAAGCAGCAGGGCTTCCAAGGCGCGGAGACGAGGGCGCTCGAGGGAGAAACGGGGTGAACCCGGCGGCGGAGATCGTCGCCACCGCCGCCCTGTTCACTCACGATTCGTCTTCTTCTTCTACGTCATGTTCCTCGTCGTCGGGAACCTCGTTGCGGTGGGCTTCGTCGTCGGCCGCTTCCGCCGCTTCGTGGGCGTCGAAATCGACTTCCTCGTCATCGTCCACGCGGAAACGAGGCCTCTGCTTCTCCTTCGGAAGGGGAGACAGGAGCATGAGGATGCTGCGGTTGTTCAGCTTCGGCTCCAGATCGACGTGGGCCATGCCGGAGAGGTCGGCCCGGACCTTTTTCATCAGCTCGAATCCCAGTTCCTTGTGGGCATTCTCGCGACCGCGAAACTGCAGCTGCATGCGCAGCTTGCAACCGTGGGCGAGGAAGTCCTCCGCCCTTTTCAGCTTCATCTCGTAGTCGTGCTGCTCGATGCGGACGCGGAACTTGATCTCCTTCTCCTTGACCTTGCTCGCCTGCTTGTCCTTTTTCTGCTTGGACTGCTCGTAACGCCACTTGCCGTAATCGACGATGCGGCAGACAGGCGGGCGGGCGTTGGAGGCGACTTCCACGAGATCGAGACCGGCGTTCTTGGCCAGCTCGACCGCCTTGCGGGTCGGCATGATCTTGTTGGCGTCCTTGTAAAGCACGCGGACTTCGGGCACCCGAATGCGTTCGTTGATACGAATGATTTCGCGGCGGGGCCGGCGTTTGAACGGTTTCTTAGCGATAACAGTATGGGTTGGGGTTCGTTGAGCGGATTCCCGCACCCGGACCTCCGGGTACAGGACGGGCAGGAAAGTCACGGACAGCCGAATCCATGCCGGAATGGCGGCAACGGCCGAGAATTTTCGGGAGAAAACCGAGTCGGAAAAACGGTGGGCATAGACCGAGTCACCGGCATCAAAGGGAACGGGAACGAATTTCCTCCACCAGGCGATCGCGGAACTCGCTCACGCCACAGCTGCCCGCGTCGCCTCGATCTCGATGGCGAATGGAAACTTCCTTTGACTCTTGTTCGCGGGCTCCGATGACCAACATATACGGAATCTTGTCAATCTGGGCAAGACGAATCTTCGCCCCGATCTTGTCGCTGGCGGTATCGACCTTGACCCGGACTCCGGCGCTTTTCAGCTCGGTCTCGATCTCGGTCGCGAAATCCAGGAACTTGTCGGAAATCGGCAGGATGCGCACCTGCTCGGGCGCCAGCCAGGTTGGGAACTTGCCGGCGAAGTGCTCGATGAGCACACCGACGAAGCGCTCCATCGAACCGAAGGGCGCGCGATGGATCATCACCGGCCGGTGGGGCTTGTTGTCGGCGCCGATGTATTCCAGCTCGAAGCGCTCCGGCAGGTTGTAGTCCACCTGCACGGTCCCGAGCTGCCATTCGCGGCCGATGACGTCCTTGACCACGAAATCGATCTTGGGCCCGTAGAAGGCCGCTTCGCCCGGTTCCTCGGAGAAATCCGTCCCCAGGGTCTGGGCCGCCTCGCGCAGCGCGGCCTCTGCCTTGTCCCACTTGGCGGGGTCGCCCACATACTTGGTGGAATCCGGATCCCGCAGACCCACGCGGACGCGGTAGTCCTCCATCCCGAGCGTGCCGAGCACGATCTTCACCAGCTCCAGGCAGCCCCGGATCTCGTCGGCGACCTGGTCCTCGGTGCAGAAAAGGTGGGCGTCGTCCTGGGTGAATCCGCGCACCCGGGTCATGCCGCCGAGTTCGCCGCTCTGCTCCCAGCGATAGACGGTACCGAATTCCGCGAGGCGCACGGGCAGATCGCGGTAGCTGTGGTGATTGCTCGCGAAGACCTTGATGTGGTGCGGGCAGTTCATCGGCTTGAGGAGAAAGCCGTCGATCTCACCCGACTCCAGCTGGTTGGCCAGCTCGCCGCAGGTGCAGCCCTCGTCCGCCAGTTTCTTGAGGTGGTCGCGCTCGATCACCGGCGGATACTGTGAATCCTGGTAGTAGGGGAAGTGGCCCGAGGTCCGGTAGAGATCGAGTTTCCCGATGTGGGGCGTGAACACCTGGCTGTAGCCCTGGCGGCGCAGGTGCTCGCTGATGAAATCCTGCAGCTCCTGGCGAATCACCGCGCCGTTCGGCTTCCAGAGCACCAGCCCCTGGCCGACGGCTTCGTCGATGTGAAAGAGGTCGAGCTCCTTGCCCAGCTTGCGGTGATCGCGTTCCTTGGCCTGTTCGAGCCGCTCGAGGTGCTCCTCCAGCTCGGTCTTGTTCTTGAAGGCGGTGCCGTAGACGCGTTGGAGCTGGGGATTGTTGGCGTCGCCCTTGTAGAAGGCACTGGCCACGCTCATCACCTTGAACGCCTTGCAGTTCCCGGTGCGGGGCACGTGAGGACCCGCGCAGAGGTCCCAGAAGTCGCCGTTCTTGTAGATGGAGATCTCCTCGTCCTCGGGGATTTCCTCCAGCAGGTCGATCTTGAAAGTGCTGGGCGTCTCGCGTTCGCCGAGCGCCGCCAGCCGTCCGCTCTTCGCCATCTCGAGCGCTTCGTCGCGGGAGACGACCATCTTCTCGAAGGTCTGGTTCTCCTTCACCACCTTCTTCATCTCGGCCTCGATGGCCGGGAAATCATCCGGCGAGATCCGGTGCTCCAGGTCCACGTCGTAGTAGAATCCCTGTTCCGTGGGCGGCCCGTAGGCGAACTGGGCGTCGGGCCAGAGCTTGGCGATGGCGGTGGCGAGCACGTGAGCGGTGGAATGGCGCAGGCGTTCCAGATCGGACATCTGGTTGCGTTCTTCCAGCGTCTTGCGCTGCTTTGCGTCGTCGTCGGCCATGAATACGGAGTGGGAGTGGTTGGGAGGAGAGAAAGGGGAAAGTGGTCGGGACGACTGGATTCGAACCAGCGACCTCCTGGTCCCAAACCAGGCGCACTACCAAGCTGTGCTACGTCCCGCCGAAGAAAATTTCGGGGCGTCAAGTGTCGCGCCTCCGAGCCGGCTTTCAAGCGAGAAGTCCGGGCGAAAAGCCCCCCCTCTCTCCCGAGGCGATTCCGCGCTCCCTCCCTTCGGGACGACTGGATTGCCTTCGGCTATGGCATTCGGCTCACCCGCCTTCGCGGGATCGCGAAGTTTGCCCTTCCGCTTTGCGGAACCGTGCCATTCGAACCAGCGACCTCCTGGTCCCAAACCAGGCGCACTACCAAGCTGTGCTACGTCCCGCCGAAGAAAATTTCGGGGCGTCAAGTGTCGCGCCTCCGAGCCGGCTTTCAAGCGAGAAGTCCGGGC